>CAZONI010000040.1:0-32872 GCA_964581175.1 uncultured Desulfobacteraceae bacterium | reverse complement strand
CGAGAATGCGGAGGGGGTAGCTATCCCACGCTGATAAGTCACTGAAAAGACCAGCTCGGAGCCTCGGAACGGAAGAAACGGCTTCCTTCCTGAGCAGCCTCTTATGGCAACGAACGGTAGAGCACCACGTTCTTGTAATCTACCGAGACGTCGAAGCTCGTCCTCAGGGCGTCTACGTAGGGGCTTCGTGCTGCCTTCTCTCCATTGATGGTCTCGATGAGTACCCGGCGCACGGGTTGAAACCTCCGGGTAAGCAGGTTCCGCAGGAAACCGAGATACTCCTGAAGGTGCGGGTCCCTTTCCGGAACGCGGAAGGTCAGCCGCTTGCCGTTGCCTCTCGATATTACCACGAGATCCTTGCCGCGATAAACCAGATGGGTGCCGGGCGCCCTCCTCGACAGTTTCCCTTTGAGGACCTCCAGCCGGATCCCGCACAGGGAAGCCGGATCGGCTGCACAGAGCCAGTAGACCGCCTCTTCCGATCCCTTGCGCCGGAGCAGGCGTAGCGCCTCATGGGAAACGAACTGTGGCCCCGGTACGCCCTCGAAGAAGTATCCGGTCAGGACCTCGCCCGAAAGCTCCATCAGGCGCAGGGCGCGAAAGATGCCGGCCCATCTGAATGGGGGCAGTTCGTGCTGGAGAAGTTCCCGGAAAAGGACCCCGTAGCGCTCCAGCAGCAGCCTGACTCGATCCTTTCTCTTTTCCTCACTCTCGAGCAGACCTTCCTCGCGGGGCAGTCCGGGGACCCGTTGCCAGTTTCCCAGGAGGGGAATGGTGCTCTTCCATCTTGAGAATGCGGTCCACCCTCCCGGCCTGCGGCGGCCCGCTGCCGGAATCCGGCTGTCCGAGGGGACCTCGGGCACTTTGAAGCCGGTTTCAATCCCCCGCCTGAGCGCGGCAAAGGTGTCGTTCATCACCTCCCCGCGCCAGACCGCATTCCAGAGTCGGCGGGAGAGTTCGGCGGGTCTCAGACCCGTAGCCCGCACAAGGGAGAAGAAGTCATACCTGGCCTCGGGATCGGGGAAGAGGCTGGACGAAACCTGCCTCTCGTGCTCATCCTCATCCTCTTCCCGCAGGTCCAGTTCGGAATCAAAAGCGAAGCATATGCGGTTTTTGCCGCTTCCGATCCATCTGAGATCGCTTTGCTGCATAAGGATATCGAGCCAGGACGGATCATAGCGGTCGAGGCGTGCAGGCAGGATCTCCGATTCCCAGAGACCTGAAAGGGCTGGGTAGAAGAGAAGCCTTTCAACCCCCCGAAACAATCCGTCGATGCCGTCCGAAGGATCCGTCAGCCCTTGGAATCGTGCGAGGAAAAGGGGCAGTTCTCCGATGTCGAGCGGTTGAAACAGCGGTCTCGCGGCCGACCGCACGATCCGAAGGAGGCTCTCGAAATTTTCACTGTCGCAGAAATAGATTTCCTTGGAATCCCTGACCAGTTCTCCCGAAATGATCCTTTCAGAATCGACGAGATCTTCCAGCGCCCTTTCCAAGATCCCAGGCTCAATGCCCAGGGTGCGGGAAATGAATGCCGCGGTCCTCGGGCCGTAAAACTGAAGCCAATCTGCCAGGAGCGCAGCGAGCGGGTCCTCCCCCTCTTCATCCCGTACATCCGTTCGTTGACCGGCCGCAGCGACGGTCCTGCCGGGAAGCAGCGGTTCGACTTTTATCCTCGCCGTGCCGCTTTGAAGTGCCGCAAGAATGCGGGGGAGGGCTTCAACCCCTGCAGTCAGCGGTTCCGCTGCGGTCTCGGGAGAGACCCGCGCCAGCTTGTCGCCGATGGATTGGGCCATCTCGCCGGAGCCTGCGCCGGGATCGATTGCCGCCAAAAGGGCCTCCCATTCGGCAAGGGGCAAAAGCAGGCGTTCTTTCACCCAGTCAAGCAGGTCACGGGGCGAATCGGGCGTGTAACTCGGGCTCAGGCGCTGCAGCTTCAATTCAAAAGTGTTGACGGCTTCCAAAGGAACCGCCGGCCGCAGTTCAGGGGAAAAGACCACTTCCTGAAGCAGGCTGCCGGCCAGCCTGGAGGCCTTTCCTCCCCATGCCCGATCGTCCATGTAGACGTATTGGTTGATCTGCTGCCAGGCAAGTCCGTGTGCCATGGGGCTCGGGCCTGCAGTGTGCGCCTCGGTCCAGGCAATGGCCCCTGATTCGAGCTCGGCCAGAACCCGGTCGAGGGCCTCGAGGTCGAATTCGTCCTTCAGGCAGGTCCGCCAGGTCTCGAGCAGGATGGGAAAGTCCTCATACGGGAGAACAGAATCCAGCAGCTTCTGCGAGCGCAGCCGGCTCAGCCAGAGCGGCATCCTTTCGTTCATCTTCCTCCTGGGCAGGAGCAGGGCCCTCCCGGCGCATTCCCTGAACCTTGCCCCGAAAAAGCCCGAACCCTCCAGTCTTTTTTTGAGAAGGGACTGCACAGTTGTGTTCCTGACCATGAAAAGCAGTTCTTCGCTTGCCACCGCGTGGGGAAGCTGAATAGCAATACAGTCGTTGCTCACGTAGATTTCCGGTTGACGGCCGAATCGATTCTCCCAGGCGGCCTCGAGTGCCAGTGAAAAGGGCCTGTTGACCCGCCCGCCCCAGAGGGTGTGAAGGATTACCTGGTTGCCCGGATAACCACCCGGCCCGGCGCTCACGAACTCCATCAGCAGGTGATGCCTGTGCGGGAGCGGGCATCCCGTCGCTTCCTTCTGCCGCTTCAGGAACCCGATCAGTTCCGTTGCCGCCGCCGGATCCAGTGAGTACTCCTGCTCCAGGCGGGAGGGCAGGTCGGGGCCTTCCAGATGCGCATCGAGGAACGCAAGAAAACGCGCGACCCTTTCCGAGAGGTGGAAGTCCCGCAAGGTCTCCTCCGCTCTCCAGAACGGAGGGGCCGTTGCCCTCGGATCTGCGGGCGAAACGAGCACGTCGTTGTGGGTGATGCGTTCGACCTTCCAATTCTGGGTGCCGAGGGTAAAGGTCTGGCCCACCTTTGCTTCCCATACGAACTCTTCGTCCAGTTCGCCGATCCTCGCACCGGTCTGATGATGCCGGAGATGAAAGTAGCCGCGATCAGGGATGGTGCCGCCTGAAAAATAGAGGGCCTGCAGGGCCCCCTTTATTGCGGCGACCGTGTTGTCCAGCCGGTCGATGGAGACGCGCGGCTTCAGTTCCCGGATGCGGCTGTCCGCGTAGCGCCCCGCCAGCATGTTGAGCACCAGGTCGAATTGCCTGCGGCCCAGGTTCCGGTACGGGTAGCTCGTTTTCACCTGCTGGAAGAGGGCGTCCATGTCCCAGGTTTCCATTCCCGTCATGGAGACGAGGACCTGTGCCAGCACGTCAAGGGGAGCCTGGATGGGGTTTACCGGCTCGATATCCTGATCGAGGAGCCCGGCGGCCAGCACGGCCGCCTCGAGGATGTCCCGCGGGTGGATGGGAAACAGCGTGCCCCGGCTGATCTGTCCCACCTGATGGCCTGCCCGGCCGACCCGTTGCACGGCGGAAGAGACGGAAGGCGGAGACTGGATCAGGACGACTTCGTCCAGCGCGCCGATGTCGATCCCGAGCTCAAGGGAATTGGTTGCCACGATGGCCTTCAGGTCCCCTGATTTCAGCCTGTTCTCCACTTCTGTCCGGATTTCGCGGGAGAGGGAGCCGTGATGGGCGTAGGCAAGCGGGGAGGGTTCATCGAGGTTGATCAGGTGTGTCAGTTTCTCACAAAGCCGCCTGCTGTTGGTAAAGAGAAGGGTGGAACGGTTTTTCCGGATGATTTCCTTCGCTCCATCAACAAAGGGCTGCCAGAAATTTTCTTTGGACCCTTCCCGAAGCGTTTCGGGAAATCGCACGCGAAGGCGGTAACTCTTTTTCGCACCTGATGCCACCGCGGCCACGGGCCGCGGCGAATAGCGGGGGTCGTGCGGCGTTTCCCCGGCCCTGTAGCCCCCCACAAACTCTGCCGCCTTTTCAAGGGGCCGGATCGTGGCAGATAACGCAATCCGCTGAAATTCGCCCGACAACGGCACAAGCCGCTCCACCGCAGTGATGAGGTGAACTCCCCGCTTGCCGCCAAGAACCGCATGGATCTCATCCAGAATCACGGTTGAAAGGGACGCGAGGATAGACCGGCCGCCGGCCGAGCTGAGCAGGAGATTCAGGCTCTCGGGGGTCGTGATGAGGATCTCCGGGGGGTGGCGCTGCATCCGCAGTCTTTCCGACTGGGGCGTATCCCCGCTTCGCGTCAGCACGCGAATGATCGGGAAGGTCTCTCCAGCCTTCTCGAAGATCCTTCTCAGTTCTTCAAGCGGCTTGATGAGGTTGCGCTGGACGTCGTTGTTGAGGGCCTTCAGTGGGGAAACATACAGGACGGATGTCTTTCCGACAGGCCATGCACCGGTGATCAGCCGGTCAACGGCCCAGAGGAAGGCCGCGATGGTCTTCCCGCTGCCCGTGGGCGCAGTAATGAGGGCATGTTCTCCCGTTGCGATCCTGGGCCATGCCTGCTCCTGGAGGGAAGTGGGTCGTCCCACATGACTCGTAAACCAGCGTTGAACGAGCGGGTGAAACAGCCCCAGCGCAGTGTTGGTTGCCTTCATCAACTTACCCCTAAGCGCGACATGAGAAAGCGAAGAGTTCACTCAGTGTAAGGCGGTTTAAAGACCAGAGAAGCTTTTGCCTCAACGGATTGTAGCCATTGAGAGATTGAAAGACAAGTCCTGGGTTGTCTGGAGGGGGCCAGTTGCCCCGATAAGAGAGTTAGATAATGCGCGGATAGGGAAGAGGAAGATACCCCCGGTTTGTGCATACCCGGAAGATCGCTCGCATGCTGCGGAGGCAAGGTCAGGCAGGCATTGGGTTCAAGACAACAGGGTGCGGATCGGCCAGCATGTATCCTTTTTTGGACATGTGATAGGTCAGCAGTCCGTCCAGGCCATTGTAAAAACATAGGATAATGGCTGCAATGAGAAGATTTTCAGGCCCGCCTGCACGCACTGAATTTATCACCAGGATCCAGACATAGAGGGAAACCAGCATTTCCAGGGCGCCCAGAACCCGGTGCCCCAAATACATATCACCCAGCCCCGGGAGAATGAGGGATCTCACCAGGGCCTTTTGGGGCACCCTGAAGTCTGCCCCGCAGCGCGGACAATTTCCAAGTCCGTCGGCCAGGGGAACAAAGCAGGATGGACACAATTTTTCAGGGGAGACACTCCCCGGAACCGTATCCCCGGAGGCGGATTTCATTTTCTCGACAAATGTTTTTAATTCATTACTCAAATAGCGTTTCACCGCAGTGAAGATCCGCCGTCCGCCCTGATGGCGATATAGAATCAGATTATTAAACACCAATCCTCGCTTGACTTTTTTGATATCGGTGTAAGGCATCTGAAAAAGATAATGGGTAGGGCGGTTCATCCGGGAGTTGATATTAACGAACAGTATCCGCTGGTTGGTGCATAGGATGGCATAGTGGTTATAGATCATGGTCAGCCACCCGTTTCCCAGCAAAAGCTCGAGCAGGTAGTAGGCGGTGCCTTTGCCGATTCGCATCACTTTTTCGCCTTCGTTCAAAATTTGCCCGGCCTTATCTTGAACCGCTTTTAGAATTCGGATTTTATATTTGTTCTTGCGTGTGTTATAGCTGCCTTTTTTGCTTGGGGTCAAAATAGCAAGCAGGTCAAACTTGTTGTTTGAAAGGGTGTGGACTTCGGGATACACGTCGGATATTTCCCTCAATCCGACCGCTTCAGTCTGCATTGACGGGGGTTGCTGAGCTGGAGAGGACGTCACTGAATCCGGATCGCTCCTCTCCGGTGTCGAAGCGGCTTTGCCGTTTGGAACGGCTTTGACGGAATCAATGGTGATGCTGCCGCCGCATCTTTTGCATGTGGTCAGAGTCCTTGCGGCAGGCAATTTTCCTTTAGAGATATTGTATACGGCATTGCAGGAAGGACACGTGATTTTCATGGCGCTCTCCTTGTATTTGTTATTCTAAACAAATATCGGCTGGTTCAGTAAAAACTTTAAAGAATATAGAATTGTTCCCTGCTCCAGGAAGAAGAGGATAGAAGAACCGGACCCTCCCGGAGTATGCTATACTGAAAAGCGGGAAGGGCTCGAAAAGAGCCGGGTGAAATGCGGGGAAAGGCACGATGCGAAGGAGGCCGATACTTGTAACCGGCGCCACCGGATATGTCGGAGGTAGGCTGGTTCCGCTTCTCCTGGAGGCTGGATACAGGGTCCGGGCCGGTGGACGTTCGTTGAGAAAGGTCAGTGCCCGTATGTGGGGAGAGCACCCCGATGTTGAGCCGGTCCGCCTGGAGATGCTCGACCCCGATTCGGTCTTGGACGCCTCCAGGGGGTGTTCCGCAGCCTATTATCTGGTCCACCCGTGGGACCTTCCGGAGAGGGACTTTGCCGCGTTCGACAGGAATGCGGCGCGCAACATGAGCCGGGCGGCGCAAGCGGCGGGTCTCGATCGCATCATCTATCTGGGCGATCTGGCTACGGAAGGCCCGACCCTGAACAAATATCTGCGTTCCAGGACAGAGGCGGCGAAGGTCCTTTTTTCGGGTCCTGTTCCCGTGACTGCCCTCCGTTCAACCATGATCCTGGGCTCAGGGAGCGCTTCATTCGAGATCCTGCGGTATCTGGTGGATCGCCTGCCCCTGATTCCCCTGCCGAAATGGGTGCACAACCGGTGCCAGCCCATCTCCGTTCGCAACGTACTGAACTATCTTCTCAACAGCCTCGATCACGATGAAATGCTCGGGGAAATTTTTGATGTTGGCGGACCCGATGTCATCACCTACGCCGAACTTTTCGATATCTACGCCGAACAGGCAAAACTGAGACGGCGTCGCATCCTGGCTCTCCCTTTTTCTTCCCCGGCGCTGGCGGCGTATTTTCTCAGCCTGGTAACACCGGCGCCGACCACGCTGACCACCGCCTTTGTGCAGGGCATGCGGAACGGAACGGTCTGTGGAGAAAACCGGCTCCGGGATATTATTCCCCAGGTTCTGATGACCTGTGGCGAAGCCATCGGCAGGGCCCTGGATAGAGTAGAGCAGCACAGGGTGGATACAAGCTGCTACGATGCGGGCATGATCCGTCCTCCCGAATGGGCTGTCTACGGCGATGCCGCCTATTCCGGAGGCACCGTTCTGAGACTCGTCTATCGCGCCCGGATAGGGGCCGCGCCGGAGGCACTCTGGGAGGCGGTCAAGCGCGTGGGCGGAAAAACAGGCTGGTATTTCGCTGGACGCCTCTGGCGGATGAGAGGCTTCCTTGATAAAATGATCGGCGGGGTAGGGAGCCAGCGAGGCAGGCGGGACCCGGTAGACATCAACGTGGGAGACGCGCTGGATTTCTGGCGCGTGCTCGTGGTAGAACCTCCTTTCAGGCTCCTGCTTCATGCGGAGATGAAATTGCCCGGGGACGGGCTTCTTGAGTTTTCGCTCAGGCCCCTCGGGATGAATGAGACCGAACTGGTTATGACGGTCCAGTACCTTCCCGGCGGCCTGGCGGGCCTGATCTACTGGTACGCTCTCTATCCTTTTCACGATATCGTTTTCAGGGGGATGCTCCGGAATATTGCCAAGACCTGCCGGGGAGAGGGGGACAAATGCATGCCAGACCTGTCCTTGTGACGGGCGCAACTGGGTATGTCGGAGGCCGGCTGGTTCAACGGCTCCTGGACGCCGGCTACAAGGTCCGTGCCGCCGGCAGGTCGCTCGAGAAGATCAGGGCGAGGCCTTGGAGCGTTCATCCCAACCTGGAGCCGGTCTATGGGGAGATGCAGGACGTTGGTTCCGTCACCCGCGCCGCGAAAGGCTGCTCTGCCGCCTATTACCTCGTGCATTCCATGACGTACACCGAAAAGGACTTCGACAACCTGGACCGTCAGGCGGCCCGCAACATGGTTCAAGCAGCCGATGCAGCCGGGCTTGATCGCATGATCTATCTGGGCGGACTCGGGGGCGAAACCGGTAAGCTCAGCAAACACCTCCTTTCAAGGGCGGAAGTGGCAGAAATACTCTCGAAAGGACCCGTACCGGTAACCGTGCTTCGTGCGGCCATGATCCTGGGTTCCGGCAGCGCTTCGTTTGAGATACTGCGCTACCTTACGGAACGTCTGCCGGTTATGATCACTCCCAGGGGCGTCCATACCAAATGCCAGCCCATTTCCATACGGAATGTGCTGAACTACCTTGTGGGCTGTCTCGATCATGAAGAAACCATGGGCGGGACCTATGACATCGGCGGACCGGATATCGTGACGTACGCCGAGCTCATTAATATCTATGCCGAAGAGGCCGGATTGAGAAAGCGGGTCATCGCTGCAGTTCCGTTCTTTCCCCTGGGCCTTGCAGCATACCTGGTGAGTGTGATTACCCCGGTTCCCCCCTCACTGGCAAAGCCTCTCGTAGGGGGAATGTTCACCGAAGTGATCTGCCGGGACAATCGAATCCTGAGTGTCATGCCGCAGGATCTCATGACCTGCCGGGCTTCTGTCAGCAGGGCGCTCGAAAAGGTCGAGCAGCATATCGTAGATACCAGCTATTCCGATGCCGGATTGACACTGGAGCCTGAATGGGCCCTGCGCGGAGATGCATCCTATTCCTGGGGGCAGATCCTGGAGAGCACCTACAGGCTTCGTCTCAGGGGGGGAGTGGAGCGGGTCTGGGATCCCATCCAGCGGATCGGAGGGGAAACAGGGTGGTACTACTGGGATTCTCTTCTGAGGCTGAGGGGGTTCATCGATAAGCTCATCGGCGGGGTGGGAGTCAACCGCGGCAGGCGGCATCCTGTGGAGATTGCCGTAGGAGACGCCCTGGATAACTGGCGCGTGCTGGCGGCAGAGCCGCAGCAGAGGCTGCTGCTTCTTTCTGAGATGAAGCACCCCGGCAGGGTTTTCCTGGAACTGCGCGTAACTCCTCTGGAAGAGTACGAAACCGAATTGAGCGTTACCTTCAGGCTGCTGCCCAAGGGGCTGGGAGGCGTCGCGTACTGGTACGCCATCACCCTGGTGCATTACTTCATGTTCAAAGGGATGCTCCGGAACCTGGCCGGCGCTGCCGGTGTGGCCCCTGCCGGCGTCCGTTCCTCCGGTGTCTGAAATTTCGCCTTGGGGGCGCAGGAATACTCAAAAACAGTATCTCACACAGAGCCCGCAGAGATCACAGAGTCTTAAAACTAGAAAGGAAATTTCCTTATCTGGAATTTGGCGCTGTCTCGGTGTCCGCTGCCGGCAATGACGGAGTCCTGCCGTGTCTCTTAAAGTGCCTCCCCAGGAAGGACTGGAACCCGTCCATATACACGTAAAAGACAGGGGTCACCACAAGGGTGAGGAATTGGGAAAAGAGCAGTCCTCCGACCACCGCGAGACCCAGAGGCCGGCGTGATTCGGCGCCCGCGCCGAACCCCAGGGCGATGGGAAGTGTCCCCATCAGGGCCGCCATGGTCGTCATCATGATGGGCCGAAATCGGACGAGGCATGCCTCGTAAATGGCATCCTGCGGTGCTTTGTTTCCCTTCCGCTGGGCGTCAAGGGCGAAGTCGACCATGATGATGCCGTTCTTCTTGACGAGACCCACCAGCATGATGATGCCTACGAAGGCGTATATGCTGAGCTCCACGTGGAAGATAAGCAATGTGACCAGGGCGCCGAAGCCTGCAAAAGGCAGGGCCGAGAGGATCGTAACCGGATGGATGAAACTCTCGTAAAGGATCCCCAGCACCATGTAAATGACCATCACGGCCAGGAACAGGAGGAGCCCGAGGCCGGTCACGGAGGACTGGAAGGCCTGCGCCGTTCCCTGAAAGCTGCTGGTGACGGTGGCCGGGAGCGTCTGCCGGGCCAGGGCCTCCACTGCACTCACGGCCTTTCCCAGCGGATAATTGGGCGCGAGGTTGAAGGAAAGGGTCACGGAAGGGGCCTGGCCCGTGTGGTTGATGGAAAGGGGACCCAAACCCTGGGTGATGTCCGCCACGGTCTTGAGCGGCACCAGGCGGCCGTCCTGGGAACGGACATACAGCAGGGACAGGGCCGATGGGTCGAGTTGGTAGCGCGGCGCCACCTCCATGATGACCTGGTACGTGTCATTCTGGGTGTAAATGGTCGAGATCTGCCGGGAACCGTAGGCGTAGTAAAGGGTATTTTCGATCTTCTGCGCGGAAACACCCATGGAGGATGCCTTGTTCCTGTCAATGGCGACGGTGGCCTGGGGATTCTTGATCTCCAGATCGCTCGTGATGTCCTGGAGTCCTTGGAGATTGTGCATTTTCTGTTCCAGGACCTGGGCGTATTTGTAAAGCTCCGCGGTGTCCGCACTCTGAAGGGTGAGCTGGTACTGGCCCTTGGTGAAGTGCCCCCCGATGTTGATGGGCGGCGGGTTCTGAAGAAAGGCCATGATCCCCGGGATCTTTGCCAGCTTGGGCCGGAGTTCCGCAATGACCTGGTCGGCCGAGAGCTTCCTTTCAGAGCGGGGTTTAAGGTGCATGAAGACGGTGCCGGTGTTGCCGCTGGTTCGGCCTCGGGAACCGGCGCTTGACATGAAGCGCTCCACGTTGGGGTCTTTCTGGATGATCGCGACTACGGCCTCCTGGTGCTTTACCATGGCGTCGTAAGAAATGCTCTCGGAGGCCTCGGTGAAACCGAAGACCGCGCCCGTATCCTCACTGGGAAGGAAACCCTTGGGAATGACGACAAAGAGATATCCGGTTGCAATGAGGATGAAGCCCGAAAGGATGATAACCAGGCGGCGATGTCTCAGGCTCCGTTTCAGGATCGCCTCGTAGATGCCGAGTATCTTCTGGAAGACCCGCTCGGAGAAGTTGTACATGCCGCCATGATGCACTTCCGTTGGCGGCCTCAGGAACCGGCTTGAAAGCATGGGCGTCAGGGTCAGGGACACGAAACCCGAGATCAGGATGGCACTCCCGATGGTTACGGCGAACTCGTGAAAGAGCCTGCCGATGATGCCGCCCATGAGAAGCACCGGGATGAATACGGCCGCCAGGGAGAAGGTCATGGAAAGGATGGTGAAGCCGATCTCGCGGGACCCATTCAGCGCCGCCTGGAAGGGACCTTCCCCCAGTTCCATGTGCCGGACGATGTTTTCCAGCATGACGATGGCGTCGTCCACCACGAAGCCCACCGAGAGGGTGAGCGCCATGAGAGACAGGTTGTCCAGGCTGTATCCAAGGTAATACATAACGGCAAAGGTGCCGATGATGGACATGGGAAGCGCCAGGCTGGGGATCACGGTGGCGGACAGGTTTCTCAGAAAAAGGAAGATGATCAGGATCACGAGAAACAGGGTGAGCAGCAAGGTAAACTTGACGTCGCGGACAGAGTCTCTGATGGATTCGGAACGATCGTGAAGCACGTGAAGCGAAACGGATGCCGGGATCTGTTTCTTGAGGGTGTCGACGAGATTGAGCACGTTCCTGGCCACCTGGACCGTGTTGGTTCCGGGCTGTCTCTGGATGGCCAGGATCACCGAGCGCTCGTTGTGCTTGGCGTCTACGTACCAGGCAGCGGTCTTATTGTTCTCCACGCTGTCCAGAACTCGCCCCAGGTCCTTCAGGCGCACCGGGCTCCCGTTTCGATAGGCCACGATAAGGGGCCTGTAGGCGGTCGCATCCTCAAGCTGGCCCGTGGCCTGGACTGTATAAGCCACATGCGGTCCATAGAGGGTCCCGGTAGGCAGGTTCACGTTTCCCTCCTGTACCGCCTGCGCCACTTCGTCGAGCCCGATGCCCTTGTTTGCAAGGCTCTCCGGGTTTACCTGGATGCGCACCGCGTACTTTTGCGAACCGTAGACCGAGACCTCGGCCACCCCGCTGACCATGGAGATGCGCTGCGCCATCACCGTTTCTCCATATTCATCCAGGCTGGATAGGGGCAGTGTTGCGGAGGTAAGGGCAAGATACAGGATACCGTGGGCCGCAGGGTTGACCTTTCGATAAGAAGGCGGGCTCGGCATGTCATTGGGCAGGTCTCTCTGGGCCACCGAGATGGCGGCCTGGACATCCTGGGCCGCCGCGTCCAGATTGCGGCTCAAGCTGAACTGAAGAACCACCTGGGTCGTACCGAGCCGGCTCGCGGAGGTCATCGAGTCGATTCCGGCGATGGTGGAGAATTGTTTCTCCAGAGGGGTGGCCACAGCGGAGGCCATGGTCTCCGGACTTGCACCGGGTAATGAGGCCGTCACCTCAATCGTGGGAAAATCCACGTTCGGCAGATCGCTGACCGGGAGAAGCCGGTAACCCGTGATCCCGAAAAGAAGAACCGCGATCATGACAAGGGTCGTCATGACCGGCCGTTTGATAAACAGATCGGATAGACCTTTCATGGCTTGCTTGTCCCCGCCGATGCGCGTGTGTCGGCTATTTCTATCCTGGCGCCGGGGAAGAGACGAAGCTGGCCGTCGGTGACCACCTTGTCCCCGACTGCGATCCCTTTGCGGATCACCGTCTCGCCGTCAAGGCGCTGTCCCGTCTCGATTGAGCGCATTTCCACCGTCATATCGGGCTTCACCACAAACAGGTAGTCTCCCTTCTGGCCTCGCTGCACCGCCTGAGAAGGAATCACCACGGCATCCTTGCTTGTGGCCAGTCTCAAGGTAACGTTTACGAACTGTCCCGGCCAGAAACTCTTGTCACGGTTTTGAAAAGTGGCCTTCAGGAGAATCGTGCCGGTGGTTTCGTCTACGGTGTTGTTGATGAAGGTGAGGCTCCCCTCATAGGACTTTCCTTTCTCGCCGGGGAAGGCCGCCTTAACACGCAGGGGGTCCTCCGCGGCGTAACGCCGGATATCGGGCAGGTATTCCTCGGGAACCGAGAAGCTCACATAAATGGGGGTGATCTGGTTAATGGTCACCACAGCCTGATCGTTGGCCTTGATCACGTTCCCTTTTTGCAGGAGAAAATCTCCAGTACGGCCGGAAATGGGGGCCTTGACCGTACAGTAGCCGAGATTCAGCCGGGCGGTTTTTACAGCGGCTTCGTCGGCGGCCACGGTCGCTTTCAAGGCCTCGGCGTTTGCCACAACCTGATCGTATTGTTGGGAGGTCACGTAGTCCTTCTTGACCAGTTCGCCATAACGACGGGCATCGCTTTCGGCGTTCTTCAGCATGGCCTTGTCGCGGGCGAGGGCTGCCAGGGCGCCTTCCAGGGCCGCCTGATACGGGCGTGGGTCAATGGTAAAGAGGAGGTCCCCCCGGGAGACGTACTGCCCCTGCTTAAAGGCGATGCCGGTGATTTCTCCCGCGATCTGTGCACGCACGGAAACTACGCTGAAGGACCCTATGGTCCCGATGGCTGTGACGACCACGGGCACGTTCCGGGTGGCTGCAGTGCTCACGGTTACCGGAGCGGCTCGCGATACTTTTTCTTTTTCGGCATTCCCGGACGAGCAGGATGCCAGGAGCAAAATCGCTGCCGCGAACGCAGCCAGGCGCAGCAGTAAAATGGGAACCCGCGCAGATGGGCTGGTTCCGGGAGATTCAGGTTTATAAGTGATTCTCATGGCGTGCCATCCTTTTCTATTGTGACAGGGGACTGATCCAGGGCGATGGTCTCACCGGCTGTCAGCGTCCCTGTATCATGAGCGAGTTGTGCGAGCGAAATAAACCAATCCGCGTTGGCCTGGGCCCGCTGGGCCCTGGCTTGTTCCAGGGCGCTTTGCGCTGAGAGGAGATCAAGAATGCTTCCGACACCCGCCTTGTAGCGGCCGAGGGCCACGTGGTAGGACTCGGTGGCGCTTTGGAGCAGGTCTTCGCTGGTCTTTACGCGCTGTTCAGCGGTCTTCAGGTTATAGTAGCTCGTCCATACCTCCAGAACGACCTGCTGTTGGGTGCTTGCCAGACGTGCCCGGGCCGCCTTTTCGTCGGCGCGGGCACGCAGTTCGTCGTAGTGCTGCGAATAACCCGTGAAAAGCGGAACGCTGAACTGTAATGTCCCGCTGTAATTGTTTCCCCACGATCCGGAGGAGTCATAATAGGTGCGACCCAAACCCGCGATCCCGCTGATGGACGGATATGCGCCGGCTTCCACTTTTCGGACATTGGCCGCGGCCGCCCTCACCTGGGCCTGTGCGGCCCTGAGGTCCGGCCTCTGTTTCTCGGCCTTTGCCAGATATATGTCCACCTGCTTCAGAGTTTCGTTGAGAGGGATTTCTCCCCGGGGAATGCCGATATCGTAAGGGGTACTTGCCGGCAGCCCCATGGCCGTGGCCAGTGCGCCCCTCGTGGTCTGGACTTGGCCGCGCAGGTCATCCAGCGCCAGCTTGGACTGTGCCAGGGCCGTCTTCGCCTGGAGCACATCGGCGACCGTGGCAACGCCCGCGTGGTGACGGTCCTTGGCGGCATCCAGATTCGTCATTGCTTCTTTGTACGTGGCCTGTTCCGCCTCGAGCAGGGCCTTGGCGGTCACATAGGTGTAATAGGCCCTTTCCACCTGAAGGATCACGCTCTGGATCATGGCGTTGTGGGCCCAGTCGGCGGCAATGAGGACTTCCCGGGCTTCCGCCACGGCCGCGTCACGTGCCCCGAAATCGAACAGGAGCCAGTTGAGCTGCACGCCCATCGAATAGTCCCGCTCGTTGTAGGAATTCGTGCCTCCCTGTACCTGACTGTGGAGACGGGTGAGACCTGCGCTCGCCCCAACCTGCGGGTAGTACTCGCCCTCCCTGCTGCCGTACGCCGCTGCCGCGGATCGTGCCTCCGCCCAGGTGGCGGCCGTTTCCGGGTTGTTTCGAAGGGCGACATCCACGATGTCCAATAGCGTCAATGGTCTCCCGGGTCTCAGAATTCCCTTTGGGATATTGGGTGCAGCCGGCGGCGGGGCGGGAACCGAAACCACCTCGGGCGGAGGATTCCATGGCTTCGCGGCGGAGGGAGCTGTTGCCCGCGCTCCGTAGATCACTGGAAGAGGTCGGGCACATCCCGCCAACGCCAGGACCCCTGCGCCCAGCGCAATGCCCAAAAAATGCATGGTTCTTATTGTCAAGGCTTTTCGTCGACCCTCCATCGGTTTTCCTCACTGCGGTGCTGAGCCCAGGGTGATACCCTGGAGAAATACTTCCATGAGCAGTCGGGCATCCTCTTCCACCGGGGCCGGCCGTTCATCCAGGAGGCGGCGGGCGCTCATGGCGATTGTCGATTCTACCAGCATGGAGGCTACTTTTCCGGAGTCCAGCTGCCGGAAACGGCCTTCGGCGACGCCGTCTTCCACCACCCTGGAGATTCTTTCCAGAAAGCTGCGGTAGCGGCTGCTTTTCTGGCGCCGTATCTGTGATTGCGCCAACTCCCGGTCCTCGAGCAGAAACCGGAGAAGCCCTCGATTCTCGTCAAAATAGCCCAGAAGCCGGTGCATGATGTCCTTGATTTTTCTGTCCGGGGAGAGCGAACCGTTCAGGATGTCCTGGAGTTGATCCCCCAGGGGCTTAAAAGAGATCTCCTTCACCGATTCCAGGAGGTCCTTTTTGCTGCGAAAGTGGAGGTAGAGGCATCCCTTGGATACTCCGGCCTCAGCAGCCACCTCATCCATCGTTATTCCCCTGGTATCTCTCAGGGTTACCAGGTTTACTACGGCCTCCTGGATGGCCTGGCGGGTCATGCTGTCCAGAAGGCTTTGTCGTTTTGCATTTCGTCTTGGCATGCGGTCCTTGCTCCCTTGGTGACCGGGAAGTCATATACTGACTGAGCGGTCAAATTAGGAGCCTTTTTGTCACTTGTCAAGTATATTCTGAGAGCCCTGATCCACCATCAAGGCATCATCCGGAGCGTCGCGTTTTCTTGTTCCTCCGCAAGCGGCGAAGCGCCCCCGCCTATGGGAAAACTCTTCGAATTTCAGGATGATGAGCGGGTGCCCGGCCACAAAACAAATGGATCTTGGGCACCAGGTATGTCTTAGAATGTAAAAATCTTATCCGCTTCCATGGACAGTTCATAAAGATCGTCCATCCAGGCGATGGGGCAAGAGCTTGATCCCTCGAGACCGTGGGATTTCATGCAAACCCCTCAGACGTAAAAATCTCCCTCAAATTGATTGACCTGGTCGATGACGTTGAATTGATCGCTGCTGCTCTGTTCATAAAGGACGCCCTTGCCGAGCATAAAAACGCTCACTTCATCGCCTTTTTTTCCGGCCACATTGGCCAGCCTCATGGCATTGTATACTGTTTCGGCAGCATCAGTGGAAATGATAAATAAGAGTTTCATATTTTCCCTCCCCGCAATTTCTGTTTCGTTTCATAGGAAAAAATCAGAAGCTCAAGTTTTTGTCAATGATTAAGGGGAACCCGGGTTTAATCTACCGGGGCGGGCTGCACGAAATACAGTCTTCGCTGTATTGCAATCATCCTTCATGCATCGTTTAATATAAATTTATCGTCAGCAGACGTGGAGGGTTTAATACAATTTGAGGAGGGATGTCATGGGAATCAGATCGAGAGGACTCGGCTGCGTTTGTCTCTGGGCGCTCATCCTTTTCATGCCGGTCATGGGAAGGACTGCACAGGCGGACACGATCCGTGCCACGCTGAAAAACGGTCTTCGGGTGGTCATCATACAAAATAGACTCGCTCCGGTCGTGAGAACGGAAGTCAATTACCTGGTCGGCTCGAACGAGGCCCCGGCCGGTTTTCCCGGTACGGCGCACGCCCAGGAGCACATGATGTTTCGCGGCAGTCCCGGACTTTCCGCCGAACAGCTCGCAAATCTCATCGCAGCAATGGGTGGGGAATTCGACGCGGATACCCAGCAGACAGTGACCCAGTACTTCTTCACAGTACCCTCGGAGGATCTGGAAACCGCCCTGCACATTTCATCGATCAGGATGCAGGGCGTGCTGGATGCGCAGGATCTGTGGGCCCAGGAACGGGGGGCCATTGAACAGGAAGTGGCCCAGGATTTTTCCAACCCCATGTACATCTTCTACAGCCGTCTGCTCAAAGGCATGTACGAAGGCACCCCCTACGCTCACGATGCCCTTGGTACGCGCCCATCCTTCCAGAAGACCACGGGCGCCATGCTCAAAGAGTTCCATAACGCCTGGTACGCACCGAATAATGCCATCCTGGTCATCGTGGGAGACGTGGATCCGAAGGAGACGCTCGTAACGGTAAAGAAACTCTTCGAAAAGATCCCGTCGCGTCCTTTGCCCGCCCGGCCTGAAATACGCCTGCAACCGCTAAAACCCGCTACCATCAAACTCGAAACAGATCTTCCCTACGGGCTGGCAGTCGTGGCCTACCGTCTGCCCGGGTACGGCAGTCCGGATTGTGCTGCCGGCCAGGTCCTGTCCGACGTGTTGAGCAGCCAGAGGGCCGACCTCTACAGCCTGGTTCCGGAGGGGAAGGCTTTGTTTACTGAATTCAGCATCGATCAACTTCCCGGAGCCGGGATGGGTTTTGCTCTGGCAGGATTTCCGGCTGCAGGCGATGGATCGACCCTCGTAACTCTCATAAAAGGTATCGTTTCCGATTATGTGGGAAAGGGCTTTCCCGGAGACCTCGTGGAGGCAGCGAAACGTCTGGAGGTTGCGGATGCGGAGTTTCAGAAAAATTCGGTCTCCGGCCTCGCTTCCCTGTGGTCCGAGGCGCTGGCCATCGAGGGCCGAAACTCTCCGGAGGAGGACATCGAGGCCATCAAGAAAGTGACCGTCGAGGATGTGAACCGTGTCGCCCGGAAATACCTTGTAAACGATACCGCCATCGTCGGTCTCCTGACACCCCGGCCCTCGGGAGAACCGGTTCAGGCCAGGAGTTTCAGAAGAGGGAGAGAGTCTTTTGCACCGAAACAGACCAAGCCCGTGGCACTGCCCCAATGGGCAGAAAATGTCCTTAAACCTCCTACTCTTCCCGCTCCTCGTGTAAATCCCGTGACCTACCACCTTCCAAACGGATTGCGCCTCATCGTCCAGCCCGAGAGCGTCAGTTCGACCATCAGCGTCTACGGCGAGGTGAAGAACAACCCCCACCTGGAGGCGCCCAAAGGCCGGGAAGGCGTTGATCAGCTCCTGGAAGGCCTCTTTTCATACGGCACTGCCACCCTTGACCGGCTGGCCTACCAGAAAGCGCTCGATGACATTGCCGCCAACGCATCCGTGGGATCAAGTTTTTCGCTTGGGGTCCTGGAAGACCACTTCGATCGGGGCATGGAACTTCTTGCGGACGGGCTGCTGCACCCTGCATTACCGGAAGCCGCATTCAAGGTCGTGAAGGAGGAGACTGTCGGCAGCCTGACCGGTCTTCTCAAGAGTCCTTCCTATCTCTCAAAGCGGGCGATGCGGAAGGCCCTCTACCCAAAACAGGACCCGACCTTGAGGCAGGCTACTCCGAAGACCGTGGGAAAATTGACGCTGCAGGATGTGAAGGCTTATTACAAGAAGACGTTTCGTCCCGACCTCACGACGATCGTCGTCATCGGGAAGGTCACGTCCGAAAGGGCTAAAGCCGTCGTCGAAAAATATCTGGGCAAATGGAAGGCCGAAGGGCCTAAGCCGCAAACGGACCTGCCGCCGGTGCCCCTCAGCGGTCCCTCGGTAACACTGGTCCCTGATGCCAGCCGAGTACAGGACGACGTAATCCTGGCTCAGACTCTCGGTTTGACGCGTTCCAATCCCGACTACTACAAGCTGCAGGTGGGAAATCACGTGCTCTCAGGCGCCTTCTACGCCACACGGCTGTATCGCGACCTGAGGGAGAAGGCCGGCCTGGTGTATGTAGTGGGCTCGGCGCTGGACGTACGCAAAACGCGTTCGGTTTTTGAGATTTTCTATGCCTGTGACCCTCAGAACGTGTCGAAGGCGCGCTCCATGGTCGAGAAGGATCTCCTTGAGATGCGGGAAACGCCGGTCACTGAGATCGAACTGCAACAGGCCAAAACCCTTCTGGTCAGAGAAATCCCTTTGTCAGAATCTAGTGTGGACAATATTGCACAAAAACTGCTAAGTCTTTCCCTGGAAGACCTGCCTCTCGACGAACCCAGACACGCCGCAAAACAGTATCTGGAGACATCGGCGACGCAGGTAAAGGCCGCCTTCGCCAAATGGATACGCCCGAATGAGCTTGCTCAGGTCGTACAAGGGCCCAGGCCGGATTGATGTTAATGCGCAGCAACTGTTTTTCCTCAGCCTGCCGGAGGGATGGTCAAGGACGTGCAGTATCTGGCAATCATCGAGCATTTGAGAGTTGCGGATGTGGTAGACATCCTTTTCCTTTCGGTGGTGGTGTACTACCTTTACATCTGGTTCAGAGGGACAAACGCCTTCAAGGCCCTGGTGGGACTTCTCGGTCTCGGGATTATCTACACCATCGCGCGGACCTGGGGACTTTTTCTCACCACATGGGCCTTCCAGTTCCTCTGGCAGGTCCTGGTCATCCTCTTGATTATCCTTTTTCAATCCGAGATCAGGCAGGTCCTCGAGCGGGTAAATCCTCTGCGTTTTATCGGCTTTCATATGCTGGCCGGTGCGGAAGATTGGATCCCCGGCTTTGTGCAGGCCATTTTTGATATGGCGAAAGGGCGCATCGGTGCCCTTGTGATTCTTGAACGCTCCGACCGGACGGATGAATGGATGACCGCCTGCATTCCCCTTCGGAGCAAGCCCGCTCCCGAGATCCTCAGGAGCATCTTCCAGAAGGAATCCGCGCTGCACGACGGGGCCGTCCTGATCCGCGAAAACAACCTGGTTTCCGCTTCCTGCTATCTCCCTCTCAGCCCCGACGAAGGGCTTCCCCAGGAGTGGGGGACCAGACATCGGGCTGCACTGGGACTTTCGCAGCGTTGCGATGCGTGGGTGGTTGTCGTGTCCGAAGAACGGGGAGAGGTTTCGCTGGCACGTGAAGGGAAAATGCTTCGTGTTGAGAATCCTGCCAGGCTTTCCCAGTTCCTGCATGAAGCGCTCTCTCCCCCGGGGCGGCCGCAGGTGTCATGGATGACAAGGCTCCGTTCCCTTGTTTTGAACCGGTGGCCCGTAAAGCTCGGGACCCTGGCTTTGATAAGTGTGGTTTGGCTGCTGCTCGCGGGCGAGCAGAACTTTCAGGTCACCCTGAATGTGCCTCTGGAGGTAAGCAATCTGCCCGGCCGGCTGGAGATCGTCGAGCCGGTCGGACCCAAGGTTCGGGTTACGCTTCAGGGACTCCGAAAAGATGCGAGCATCCTGACGGACAGCAACGTACATGCCGAACTGGATCTCTCCATTGCCCATGCGGGCACGAGGATCTATGACGTGACCCGGGAGGATATCAAGTTGCCGGACGACCAGGTCCGGATTGTCAATGTCGAGCCTACGCGCCTGAAGTTTACATTCAAGGCAAAATCACCCTAAGGACGATTTCCCTGTCCGAGACTCGCTAGTCTCTCCGGAACATTTCCTCTGCCATGACGCCGTCACAGATCTTTGTCACCGGACCGGTCATGGTGGCATAAAAGTCTCTTTCAAACTGAATGCGGAGACTGCCGCCCGGCATATGAACCGTGACATCCTGATCGCAGAGGCCGAGCTTGTGAGCAACTGCCGCCGCAGCCGTGCTGCTGCTGCCGGAGGCGAGCGTGTAGCCTGCGCCGCGTTCCCAGATTTCGATCCGGATATTGTTGCGATCCATGACCTTCATGAACTGGACATTTGTGCGGTTCGGAAAACGCGGCTCTATTTCAATCAGCGGGCCGTAATGACGCGCCTGCTCCGGCGTTGGATCGCCGGAAAAGACAACACAGTGAGGATTGCCCACAGTGGCCGCGCAATATTTCAGGACGTGTCCCTGAATATCAAGTTCTTCGTTCAGCACTTCCCGCGCTTCACCCTCAACAGGAATAGCCTTGCTGTCAAAGCTGACGCGGCCCATTTCTACCTTCACACTCTTCCCACCGTCCCTCACTTCGCAGAGAACCCTGCCGCCGGGCGTCTCAACCGTGAAGGGTGTGGCATCAGCAAGGCGTTGATCCCAAAGGGACCGCGCAAAAATGCGCAGGCCGTTGCCGCTTTTTTCCGCTTCGGACCCGTCAGGATTGAAAACTCTCAATCCGAAATCGCAGGACCGGCTTTCCAGAGGACCGAGCAGGATGCCGTCGGACCCTAACCCGTAGTTTCGGTGACAGATCAAACGGACGATGTCCGGATCAGGCGTGCCCCCCATCTCTGTCGGGGAAATCACGATGTAATCGTTGCCCAATGCATGGTATTTTGAAAATCTCATGCCCGTTCCTTATACGGTTCATTAGATTCAAACGCCCTGGCGGTCAAGACAGTCGGAAAGTCTTCCGGTCGCCTCGCGCAGTTGAGCCTCCGATGGATAGGAGAAGTTCACACGCATGTGATTTCGTTCAGGCTGTTCGCCGTAAAAGGCCTCTCCAGGCACAAACGCAACCTTGAACTTCAATGCCTCGTGAAATAACTGCCGGGTGTCGACGGTTTCCGGGACACTCACCCACAGGAACATGCCCCCTTCCGGCCGGGTCCAGGTGACGCCCCGCTCCGGCGGAAAGGACGCCTCCAGAGCGTCCAGAAAGACCCCCATTTTGTCGCTGTAATAGGCACGGCATCGTTCAAAGTACGCATCGAGATCTATTTCGGTCAGAAAAGCAGTGCACATGTCCTGATTGTACTTGGGCGTGTTCAGGGTGCTCCCTTCTTTGATATTGGTCATCTTGTCAATGACCTCCGGCGGCCCGATGTTGAATCCGACGCGCATGCCCGGGCAAAAGAGTTTGGAAAAGGTGTAGACGCCGATGACCCGGCCGCTGCCCCGCTGCTGATCCATGCTGAACAGAGACGGAAGTTGTTTCCCTCGGTAGCGCAGGGCCCGGTACGGGCTGTCTTCCAGGATGGGGATGTTGTAGCGTTCGCTGAGATCCAGCAGCGCCGAGCGTTTATCGGGGCTCATGCTGACCCCGGATGGGTTCTGGAAGTCCGGTACCACGTAAATGAATTTCGGCAGCCGTCCGGTGGCGGCGCGATGTGCCAGAACTTCCTGCAGGTCTGCGACATCCAGGCCGTCGGGTTCCATGTCTATCCCGAGATAATCGGGACGCTGCATCTCAAAGGCGGCCAGGGCCCCGGCGAAGGTGGGACGTTCCACCACTACGGTGTCGCCCGGGTCAAGGAAGAGTCGTCCGGCGAGGTCCAGGCCCTGCTGTCCCGAAGTGGTAATCATAACGTTTTCAGGTCCCGCGTGAATGCCGTCGCGGTTCAAAAATGTGACCACGGCATCCAGCAAATCCGCCTCGCCTCTGATGGCCGAATACTGCATAATGCGGTCTATGTGCCGGTCCAGCAGCCTTTGCGTTGCCTGCAGAAATTCCGATCGGAGGAATATTTCCGGGGACGGCAGCCCACCGGCCAGGGAGATGATTGCGGGGTCGTTGATCAGGCTCAACAGCTTCCCGATGGAATACCCCTCATAGCTGCGCATGTTTTCAGCATACCGTAATCGCCAATCCTGTGTCATCAAATGTTCCTTTATTGTTCATTGGGAAACCTGGCCGTAAGGCACCCTCGAAGATCTGGCTCCGCGGGAGTCAAAGACCAAAGGCTACGCTGTGGTACTTCCGCGAAGAATCCAGGAGTCAGAATTCAGCATCCAGAATAAAGGTTTCGCCTACGGCTCAACCAAATAGTACAAATTTATTGGAGCGAAGCGACTTCAAAATTCTTCTGGCTCCTGGCTTCTGAATTCCTTAATATCGTTACCTATTGGCGGAGGTAGCTCCTTCCAGGGGCAACTCAAAGCCGAGCCCTCTGGACCCGAATCTTTACTCTCCACTTTTCTGCTTTTCGGGGCCTTCTTCCGAGGTCATCCGCACCTTGAGCTCGCCGCTCCGCACGTGCAGGTCTCTCTGCGGGAACGGGATCTCGATGTTCGCCTGTTTCAGTCTGTACCAGATGGAGAAATAGAGGGCGCTGCGGACAGAAGGAAATACCCACGGCTCGTCGATCCAGACGCGAAGCTCGAAGTCGATCGAACTGTTTCCATATTGCCTGAAAAGGACATCGGGGGCAGGTTGTTCCAGGACCCTGCTTTCTTCCTTTGCCGCGTCGAGGAGGATATCCTGCACCTGGTCGGGGTCGGAAGCGTAGCTCACGCCCACGGGAATGTCCACCCGAACGAACCGGTCGCGGTAACTGAAGTTGGTCACCTGGGATCCCACTAGATCGCTGTTCGGAATGATGATGTCGTGGCCCGCCCTGGTATGCACAACGCTGCTGCGAAGTCCGATGGTGATGACCCGCGCATCCGTTTCCCCGATCCTCACAATATCTCCCAGCTTCACTTTTCGCTCAACAAGGATGATGAGGCCGCTCGCAAAATTGTTTACCACATTCTGCAGCCCGAACCCAACCCCGACACCGAGAGCCCCGAGGATGATTTTCAATGTCGACAGATCAAAACCCAGAGAACTGAGACCGACAAAGAATCCGATGACCACGAGACAATAGCGCACCAGGGTGCCGAGACTTGTACTGGTGGTGGGATCGATCCCGATACCGGGCAGAAAACGGGAGCTCAAGAGATCTGAAAGAAGCCGCGCACCTATAATAAAGGCGGCCACAAGGCCTAAGGCCAGTAAGATGGAAAAGAGAGATATATTGGTGGCGCCGAATTTGAAGAACGGGTGTCCGAGCCATCCTGCAATATCGCTGAGCAATCCCAGTTGCTGGAGGATGATCAGCACAAAGACAACAGGGATAATCACCCTTCGAATCCTGCGGCGCTGTCGCCCCGCCGGGAGAAATTCCTTTGTGAGGGAGATGAGCAGCCGGTAGAGGAGGAAGAAAAGCAGAATGGGAATGAGCTCGAAAGGGTGACCGGCTGTCTTGGATAATCGGATCCAAGCTCCGAAGAGCGAGTAGAAAAGTATGGCCCACAGGGGCCAGAAAGAGACGTCCAGAAGTTCCAGAGTTATTTTCAGACTCCGCGATCCCGCAACGCGCTGGGATTCGCGGTATCTGCGGAGAGTGCGGGCAGTCAGCAGTGCCGGCAGATAGGAAACCGCTGAAATCGCTATGAGGAGTGCGATATCGCGCACCCACGGTTGGCAAGCCAGAAAGTAAAACTGATCTACCAATTTGTTAAAGATCTGGTTCATGGTTTGGTCCCTGGTGCAGAAAAAGCTCAAGAATTCGTGGTCCTGATTCAGTTCAGCAGGATGACCGAACTCCATCGAGAATTGCGTTTCCCCTGTGCCAGCTCCGCGTTTGGAGCGAATTTAATAATATACCATTTCTCAGGGAATAAGGCACGAGGATTCCTCTCTGAACTCCCTCGGGAGGGCTTCCTGATGGTTTCTGAGGTCGCGCTTGATTATGGAGAATGGGTGATAATGCGCTCCTTTTGAAAATTTGAGCTTGAAAGCGGAGAGTCTGTCGGGTATACATATCTCAATTCAACGGTGACTATTGATCCCGCAGATTGACGCTGACTTGTCCCGTCACAGGCGGGGGATTGTGAAAAATAGCCATTTACGGATGGAAACTAATTCTATGCCGGGATTCTTATACCAATTGCCTAGGAATATCATCCGATGTTTTAAGGGCTATAAATTGCTGTGGCATGTCTTGGCCATAGCCCTCACGTACATCATCGTAACTTCCGATTTTGATTGGCACTATTATGTCTCCACCCGAGAGCCGCTCCTGCGCGTTTTTCTCTTTCCGGCGGTCGGTCTCGGCATGATTTTGCCGGTTGTTGTTCCGTTGATCCTGCTGGCAGTCGGCGCAGTAAGAAAGAATTTCAAAATCAAGAATACAGCCTTTGCCTTGGGACAGGCTGCTATTCTGGGCCTGGTTATTTCTTCCGCGTACAAAGCGGTTACCGGCAGGATCCCACCTCCACATTTTTCTAGCGGTGACACGCTTGTCGACACCAGCCACGGATTTCAATTCGGCTTTTTGCGCGGGGGGCTGTTTTGGGGCTGGCCCTCGTCACACACCACGGTTGCCTTCGCCATGGCCGCCGCACTCTGGGAATTGTACCCTCAAAACAGACTTATCCGGTACGGGGCGATTCTCTACGCGTTCTACGTGGGCATCTCCGTCTCGATCACAATTCACTGGTTCTCTGAATTCGTCGCCGGCGCGATCATCGGCTCGGTAATCGGCCTGGTCGTCGGAAAGAGCCTTCTCCACCGCGGATCAGGAACTGATCCCCAGTAAAAAAATGATCTGCCTCCAACTCCCATTCATAATTGATTTAAGAATATACCGGATGATCCTCTTTTTTTCGGGCCTCGATTACACACGCCAACCTGGCCCCGGTCAAGATGAGATCGTAACAGTCGTTACAGGAGATACACGCGGCCTTCCTTTCCTTGGAAGCGCTCCAGGAGGCGATAAGGTCCGGCTCGCGGATCAACGGCCGGGAAAGAGCCACCAGATCTGCCTCCCCCAGACGCACGATTTCCTCCATCAGGTCCGGACTGCGCAGCCCGCCGACCAGTATGACCGGGACTCGGACCCTCGTTTTCAACTTGCGGGCCCATTCGCGAAAGTAGGCCTCATGCTCCCGCGTTACGATCTTGGGGCGGAACTCGGCCTGCGTGTGGTTTTCTCCCCTGAGCCCCTGGCTGACCTCGATGGCGTCGAAGCCCGACTTTGCCAGCACATCGGCCGCCCCTAGCCCTTCTCCCAGATCCAGACCGCCGGAAAATCCGTCGGCCAGGCCCAGTTTGATCATCACAGGGTAGTCAGGGCCCACTGCTTTCCGGACCGCTTCGTAGATCTTGTTGTGCAGGCGGACACGATTTTCGAGAGAACCGCCCCACATGTCCTTTCTCCTGTTGCTCTGGGGAGAGAGGAACTCTGAAAGGAGATAGGCATGGGCGCCATGTACCTGCACCGCATCGACGCCGGCCTCTTTGGCCCGGGCTGCGGCCTTGCCGAAGGCCTCGATCGCGGCCCCGATTTCCTCGTCTGTCATGGCCCGGCAGCGACCTTTGAAATAGGGGTCTTGATCCCGCTCCAGGTCCGACGGCCCCAGTGCATGGCGCCCCAAGGCTTCCTGGCGGCGGAATGCCTCTCTTCCCCCGTGGAAGAGCTGCACAGCCAATTTAGATCCGTTCCGGTGTACGACGTCCGACAGGCGGGCCAGTCCTTCGATGTAGCGATCATGGTGGAGTGAGTTCTGAACCGGCGAAATCTTACCCACGGAATCCACACTGAAGATGCCGCTGACGATCAGGCCCACCTGTCCCCGGGCCAGTTCAGCATAAAGGTTAAACTGCCAGCCGGAGACAAAGCCCCCTTTGTCTGCCCCGCCGTCGTAAGTGGCTGAGCGCACGAAGCGGTTTTTTATCTCCATGCTTCCGATGGAAAACGGCGTAAAGAGGATGTTCATAACGGATCCCATCCTTGATAATGAAGTGATCTAGAGTTAATGGAAGGCATTGCTTTTTTATTCCTACACCGGATTAAATATCCCGTCGCGTGCGACGTCGCGATCATTCCCGCGAATGCGGGAATCTGGATTCCGGATAAGCCCTGCTGACTTTCAGGAATGACAACAGAGGGAACCCGGCTGCTTGCGGCGGGGTGGTTCATTCAATAGATGGAAAGAAATTCCCCAACTCTAGTCACTTTAGGCATTCTAGGTCACTATAGTCACTCTTGAGATACAGATACAAGGAGTAATTGTGTGCATCCGTGGAGCTGCCTTTATACGAGATCGTATTTAAGGATAGGAGCTCTAAGGGGCATAGGTCAGGAGCATGTGCGGTGGAACGGGCGTTGTGAAGTCGACCGACATCATGACGCTCAGGACGATTATGCTCAGGATGGAAAAGACAAACAGCCTTTTACCCCAGGCCCTGTCATCGGATGTCCTGAAACCCGCCCATGCCATGTACAGCCAGGACAGGCCCACCGCAACGGCTGCCGCAAGGTAGCTGTTACCGGTGTACCCGCCGAAGGTCAGCAACGGTGCGGCCGCCAGAAAGGCCAGGATAAATCCGATGATGTGTCTTCTTGCGGTGCGCACACCCTGCTTGACCGGAAGCACCGGAATGGCCGCAGCTCTGTAGTCTTTGAACCGGAAAACGGCGATAGCGTAGGAGTGGGGGATCTGCCACAAGCTGAAGATCCCCAACAGGATCACCGCTCCCATGTCGAAGTGGTTGGTCACCGCACAATATCCCGCCAGCGGAGGTGCTGCCCCCGCCAGGCTCCCGATCAGGGTACCATAGACGCAACGGCGTTTGAGGTAGAGGGTGTACACTCCCACGTAGATCGCCAGACCGGTCAGCACGACGGCAACGGAAAGCCTGTTCGTTGCCGCCCAGAGCACTGTCGTACCGGCGACCCCCAGCAGGGATGCGTAGAGGACGGCGGCTTTCAGCGACATGAGCCCCTTGGCAAGGACGCGGTCACGGGTCCGGCTCATCATTCGGTCCATGTGTCTGTCCACGCAGTTGTTCAGGACGCAACCGGAGGCGACCACCAGGGATATGCCGGTGACCGCCCACAGCAGCACGGCCAGGTCGATGCGCCCCCTGGAAGCAAGAAAAAACCCCCCCATTGCGGAGATCAGATTGCCCAGGATGATTCCCGGTTTGGCAACAAAAAAATAGTTTTTGATCACTTCAGGCATTCTCACATCATGCGGTAGTAGAGGCTGTACATGATCCAGATCGACCCCCCGACGAAGATGACCATGATCAGAACCGTGAAGATGAGTGCCGCCACGTTCCAGCGGTTCTCTGATGAGCTGTCCAGGTGCAGGAAGTAATGCAGGTGCACGAGCATCTGCACGACGGCCGCTCCGAAGATGCCGAACAGGACGGCCGGGCGAGGCAGGACCCCGCTCATCACCAGCCCGAAGGAAATAACGGTCAGCACGATGGAGAGGATGAAGCCGGCGGCGTAAGACTTGTAGCTTCCGCTGCTCGCGCCGGCGCCGGTGATCGGTGCATGGTTCATCTACATGACCCCCATCAGGTATACAACGGTGAACACGCCGATCCACACGATATCCAGGAAGTGCCAGAACATGCTCAAGCGCAGCAGCCGGGATTGGACAGGCGTGGTCAAACCCTTGGTGATGACCTGGCCCATCATGACTGCCATCCACATGAGGCCGAAAGTGACGTGGGTTCCATGGGTGCCCACCAGGGTAAAGAAAGCCGATAGGAAGCCGCTCCTCCCCGGGCCGTTTCCGTCAAGGATCAGATGGTAAAACTCATTGACCTCCAGGGAAATGAATCCAAGGCCCAGCAGGAACGTGACGACCAGCCACCGTAGGACCAGGGCCTTGTTTCCCTGGCGCATAGCCAGGGCGACCAGCCCGTAGGATACACTGCTGAAAAGCAGGAACATGGTCTCACCGAACACGTAGGGCAGGTGAAATAGATCCTTGCCCATGGGACCGCCGGCGTAGTTGTGACGCAGGACTGCAAAGGTCGCGAAGATGGCTGCAAACAGGACGAGGTCGCTCATGAGGTAAAGCCAGAAACCGAATACCTGGTTTGCGACCGTATCAGGGTGTTCAATTTCTCCGGTCCGAACGGAGTCGATGCTCGAAGCGTCGGTTGTCATCACTCATACCTGCAGTAAAGGTCCTCTGGGAGCAGCACCGTTCGACGGGCCGTTCGATGAGGTGGATGCAGCCCGTCGAAAACGCTGATTTTCGATCCGTTCAACCTCAGCGGCGGGGATGGTGTATTCCGTCTCGTCGTCGGCTGCGCGGGCGATCACCGTGGAGAGTATGCCCAGGGCGGCGGCGATTGCCAGCCACCAGATGTACCAGATCATGGCAAATCCAAAAAGGAAGGTCAGTGCGCCGATGATAAGCCCTTTAGCCGTGTTCTTCGGCATGTGAATATCGTGGTATCGATCCGGCCGCTGGTATGTGATGCCTTTTTCCTTCATGTCCGCGAAGGCGTCGATGTCATGCACGACAGGTATTCTGGCGAAGTTATAGACGGCCGGAGGTGAAGAGGTCGCCCATTCCAGGGTGCGGCCATCCCAGGAGTCGCCGGTGAGGTCGCGTGCTGTGTGGCGGTCCCTGATGCTTACGAGCAATTGAACGATCTGGGAGAGGATGCCGAGCAGGATCACGACGACGCCTGCAGCGGCCACGAGCAGATAGGGATGCCAGGCAGTGTTGGCATAGTGGTCCATTCGGCGGGGCATGCCCATGAAACCCAGTACATACAGGGGCATGAAGGCAAGGTAAAAACCGATGATCCAGCACCAGAATGCACGCTTGCCCCATTCTTCATTCAGCCGGAAGCCGATGGCCTTTGGGAACCAGTAGGTATAGCCGGCGAAAAAGCCGAACAACGCGCCGGGGATCAGCATGTTGTGGAAATGTGCGATCAGGAAGAGACTGTTGTGGAGCACGTAATCGGCAGGCGGCGACGCGAGCAGCACGCCGGTCATGCCGCCGATGACGAAGGTCACGATGAATCCAAGGGTCCAATACATGGGGGTGGTGAATCTGATGCGGCCGCGGTACATGGTGAAAAGCCAGTTGAAGACTTTCACTCCCGTAGGAACGGCAATCATCATGGTCGAAATGCCGAAAACGATGTTGACGTCGGGCCCGGCGCCCATGGTGAAGAAATGGTGCAGCCAGACGGTAAAGGACAGGACCATGATCGCGGCGGTGGCACAAACCATCGAAGTATAGCCGAACAGCCGTTTCCCGGAGAAGGTGGCAACGACCTCCGAGAATATCCCGAATGCCGGCAGGATCACGATATAGACCTCAGGATGTCCCCACATCCAGAACAGGTTGACGTACATCATCATGTTGCCGCCGAGTCCGTTGGTAAAAAAATGCATTCCCAGGCAGCGGTCGAGCGTCAACATGGCAAGGGCGGCGGTCAGAACGGGAAATGCGAAAAGCATGAGTAAGATGGTTGTTAAAGCAGTCCAGACGAAAATCGGCATGCGCATGAGCGACATCCCGGGAGCGCGCATTTTGATGATAGTGACGAGAAAGTTGATCGAGGTCATGAGCGAGCCGATGCCGGCAATCTGGAGAGCCCATATCCAGTAGTCCGTGCCCGTGCCGGGGCTGTATTTGAGTTCCGTGAGAGGTGGATATCCCGACCAGCCGGCCTTGGAAAACTCGCCCAGTCCCAGCGATACCATTACCAGCAATGCGCCTGCCGTGGTCAACCACAGACTGACGGAGTTCATGAAGGGAAACGCCACGTCGCGAGCGCCGATCTGCTGCGGTACCGTAATGTTCATCAGCCCGACCAGAAACGGCATGGCCATGAAGATGATCATGATGGTTCCGTGAGCGCTGAATATCTGGTTGAAGTGATCGGGCGGCAGAATCCCCTGCGAAGTGCCTGCGGCAATGGCCTGCTGGGAGCGCATCAGGATGGCGTCGGAGAAGCCCCGCAGCAGCATGACCAGTGCCAGGATAATGTACATGATGCCGATCTTTTTGTGGTCAACGCTGGTCAGCCATTCTTTCCAGAGATACGTCCACTTTCCGTAGTACGTGATCAGGGCCAGAATCGCTATGCCCAGCAGTACCGAACCGCCTACGGCTGCCATAGTGATGGGGTATTGAAAAGGGATTGCCGACAAGCTTAACCTTCCAAGCATATCAATTCCCCTCCGAAGCGCCGGTCTTCATGATCGCAGGGCCGGATTTCCTGATCATGGCATCGGAATTCATGCCCATCGTTTTGCTGTATTTGTCTATGATGCGGTCAAACAGATCGGGTTTGACCGAAGAGAAGTGCGTCACGGGATAGCCGAGGCTGGGCTTTCTCAGCTCCTCGAATCGAGCGACATCGAGTTTGTCCGGCGATTGTTTTGCCTTTTTCACCCACCCCTCGAATTCTTCCTGAGAAACGGCAATGGCCTTGAAGAACATGTCTGAGTATCCACGTCCGCTGAACTGCTGGTTCTGGCCGGAATAGACGCCGGGTTCTTGAGCAAGGAGATGCAGCCGGGTTTGCATGCCGGCCATGGCGTAAATCTGGCTGCCGAGTTGCGGAATGAAAAAGGAAGTCATAACCGTGTCCGACGTGATCCTGAAACTCAGCGGGACATTGACGGGAAAAACGAGTTGATTGACGGTGGCGATATTGCGGTCCGGATAAATGAACAGCCATTTCCAATCCAGAGACACAGCCTCAATGGCAACGGGCTTGCGGCCGTTGGCGATCGGTTTATACGGGTCCAGATGGTAGGTCTCAATCGCACCCAGGATCCCGAGAGCTGTAACAATCGCAATGGGTACCAGCCAGATAGTCAATTCGAGCTTGAGGGAACGACTCCATTTTGGCGTATAGGCTGCTTCGGGATTGGAGGCCCGATATCTCCGGGCAAACCAGAAGGCCATGATAAACACGGGAATGATGACAATCAGCATGAGGACAAATGCCGCGATTATGAGGAACCGTTCAGAATCTCCGATAGGCCCTTTGGGATCCAATAAAGGAATTCGACTGCAGCCTCCGAGGAAGGCAATGAACCACAGCGACGACAATCCGATAAGAAAGCTGTACAGGTGTTTCTTCATCCACTCATCCTACTCTCGAAATTCCAGACTCTGCCGAACTGGAACCATGAATACGAGGATCCCGAAATACAGGCCTAAATAAGAGCCGTTTGAGCGCTTAAAAATTCCTCATGCTCACCGGAGCGGTCTCGTATTCATGGGGCCTAAACGACCTGGATGTTCTTGTAATTCTCCCAGATCCCGTGCAGATTGCATTTGTCTTGCACCACGATCGACACGGTCTTGCCCTTGAGATTCTCGCCGAGCTTGAGATCGAATTTGCCTTCGGGCATCAGATAGCCCTGCGAACGAAATGACAGCGTGCCTGCCGGCTCATTTCCGATGTTTACCTGCAGAAGTTCAATCCAATGCTTCGGCCCCATCGGATGCAGTATACTGCCGATGGTGAGGGAGACCGTGAATGCTTCCCCGGCCTTCACTTCTTCCGGGGCCGTGATGACGGGTGAGTGCAGTTTTTCAAGCACACTTTCGTTTGCCGGATCTTTGACGCGGTTGATACCCTCAAACAGGTCCTGGTCGACCTCCACGGGAAAGTATTGTTTCGCGAAAGCAAAACCCTTCCAACAGGAGACCGCCACAACGCCTGCGGCCGCTGCTTTGAGCAAATCTCTTCTTTGCATTGCCGTCCTCCTTTGCTTGGGATACCTGTCCGCTGACGTGATTACATACTAAAGACATGCGTTTTCATGGTTCGAAAACCCGTACTCGCTCAGCATACAGAGGGGCAGGGGGTTCATGAATGGGGTCTTGCCAGTAATCGTAGCCTTCATGGACAGTATTTCCCGTGGCGACTACGCAGTACGAAACCGGTTCCGAGAGGCTGAGATCGAACCTCGATGAGGCTCGCAGCCGTGCACACCCCGGCAGCGGGATTATGCCCTCTCCCATGGTCGGGTTCAGGATTCTTAAGGCTCTGGTCTATGCAAAACATGCAAAATACATTATCTACCCCATTCCACCTTCCGCTGATTAAGACTATATAAAACGAGAATGCAAAAGCTCTTTCTCTGAGCATCCTCGGGAAACGAGCGGATGGCCGGCCTCCGGCTTTGCGGAAGGAAAATCACCCGGGAGTGGGTATGATGCAGACAGTACCTACAGATTTTTTTGATGTGGAATCGCTTCTTGCTCCGGAAGAGATCGATTTGCGCGACCGGGTCCGGGAATTCGTCGAGCGGTCATGTATGCCGATCATCGTCGAGCATTTCGACCAGGGAACATTCCCTCTGAATCTCATCCCCGAGATGGCTGAACTCGGCCTGTTCGGGGTACATGTCGATGGGTACGGCTGCACAAGAACCGGGAATATGGGATACGGGCTTACATGTCAGGAACTGGGACGATGCGACAGCGGATTGCGGGCCATGTTCTCGGTCCAGAACTCGCTTGTCATGTACCCGATCTATG
>CAZONI010000039.1:0-32997 GCA_964581175.1 uncultured Desulfobacteraceae bacterium | reverse complement strand
CCAAGCTTGGGCTTACGTCGACAACTCTGACATTCCTATAAATAAATTTTTCAGGATTGATATTATCTACTGAGACGCCTTTGTTGTTAAAATGACGTGGAGCGTCCATGTGGGTGTCGTTGTGGGTGTAGAGAGTCAATAGGGTCGTATTATTAAGATCTCCTCTTTTGATACTCAAGATTTCTTCGAACTTTGTGGCTGGGTTGCCCGGGTACGAAGGATTATCTGGCCTAATGGGAAAACTAAGAATTTCCAGAGTCATTTTTCATCCTCTCAGCTTAGCAATGAGTCTGCAGTTTACACGCGGGTGAGTATCCTAAAAAAGAACTGTTGATCCATAAGCGGGTTTTGGACATTGCTTATAAGTAGGTTTTCAGCGCCATCTTTTCCCATAGCTACGAGGTTCAGAGAAAATGGCTCACGCGGCTACAGTGCTCCCTCTTCCTGTAACTGACAATGCTCAAGGGTTTTTTCTGCTATCGCTGGCCCTGGACAGCAGCCTTGAATGTGCACGGTTCTCGGATCGTTCCTGAACCGTTCCGGCGGGCAGTCACCCACCACAAAATATGGCCCCTGGGCAAGATGTTTCTCGAATTTCAAGTCATCCGCGTTGAAGCCGAGCATAAAGGTGGGTTTTCCTTTGCTTTCATGAATCTTTTCCCAAATACGATCTTTTTCCCAAAACAGGCAGGCTGCCATGAACCAGGCGAAGCACCCATCGCACATTCCGCCAAGGACGACATTGCATGGAAAGCGGTTATGGAGAATTGGGACGGGTTTTTCTATATTGATGGCGATGTTCCGGATATCCGGACCAACAACATGTATCCGGTTGCGCTCTATCTCTCCAACCCCCTCAAAATACGCAGCCCAGGGAAAAAGAAGATCGCTGCGATTGAGTGTGATGAGTTCTGCCGCGATCGTGTCGAGAGCGACCGGATCATTTGCAGACAGCAAAACACCCAGGAAACGCGGTTTGGATATATCCGGGCCATTTCCTTCGCCCACAATCATAGCGTCTGCAAAGCAAAGGCTCTCAGGCATTGCTAGATGGAGTTCTGAAACAAGCTTGGGCAATCTGGTTTGATGGTATTTGAGCCGGGTATCTTGCGCGAGAAAGCCAACATAATTTTTCACGCAACCGGTCATTGAATTGCCCACCCGATGCGTCTTAATCTTGCCGAAATTGATCAGAAAATCCGCTTCCAGGGCCTTTCGAGGAACTGTGAGCCGTTCGATGATATCGCTGTCCGGCAATTCGACCTCCACCCTCTCTGACGTCGCGTCGATATCGACGACCTCTCCTCCCGCCTCTAGCACGGCGCTTGCCATGCCTGTGCTCTCGAAGCATTCGTCCAGAGTGATGTAACTTGCCGAGGAATCCCCTACGAAGACTCTTTTCACTCCCCTCTCTCTCAGAGTGGCTATCAAGCCGGAGATGAATTTCGGTTCGGTTGTCAGGCTCTCGCGGGCGGGAAATGGGACAACCATGTTCGGCTTAATAAAAACGTTTCCGCTCGACGGAATCGGTATCCCTTCAGCTTCCAGGTTTTCCAGGGAACGCTGGATCATTCCCTTGAAATCCACATCGTCGTATATGGGTGTGTTGGACTGGACGATCGAGACGACAGGCCTTTTCTTCTCTCCCATTGTCCTATCCTTTCCGTTTATTCGTTAGTCTCCGCCACAATGTTTACTGGTGATCCATCCAGGCCTTTTAGGCGTATGGGAAAGGCATAGATTCGCTTGATTTCTTTCTCGTTGACGATTCTTTGTATATTGACGTCCTCGTAAATGATGAGGGTCCTGGTATCAAACATAGAGCCGTCCAGAAAGGTTTTATGAACCCTGAAGTCTGTCCGGGGCGCCATGGTAGCGCTCTCAATGCTTAAGGTGTCTATAGCCACCGCTTTCAGGCTCAGAAGTTCCGTCCTGATGTACCTGGCCGCGTCCTCCGAAACCGCCGGGAAATCGTCCGTGTAGATGTCCAGGTTATTGCGGAAAGCACCGTAGCCCGTATAAAGAAAAAGGATATCCGCGATACGGATTTCGTCCCCGCATGAGGTCAAATCTTCCCTTTGTATGAGTTCCGACTTTTTCAATTCTTTTTGAAGCAGGAATGGTCGCTCATAGACAAAGTTTTCTATCGGGATTTCGTCTATGGTTTGTCCCTCGTCATAAAAGTGAAAAGGCGCATCAACATGAGTGCCATTGTGCAGAAAGTGTGAGACCAACGTGGTGTTGGACGGATCGCCCCTGGCCATCCTGGTATGAGGTTGGAACTTATCCTTGGGTAAACCGGGATAGACGGGCATTTCTTCTTCTACCTTATAAGACAACTCTACAAACATTGCTGCACCTCCTCACCTGGATACATTCATTCCTAAAAACGGCCTTTCTTCTCGATACAACAGTTCGGCCTCAGGATGTTTCATGAGAAATAACAAGACCGTCTGCTTCAAGTAGAAGTCTGACGAACTGGCTCGTGGTATATATCTCGAATTTTTGTCTGCGCACCTTAGCGTTGGAGAGATTGTGTACGCAGGAATTGCATTCAGTTAGGAGCACATCAACTCCGATGTTTTCTGCCTGCTGCAATCGATACCGCGCCATCGCCACTGAATTTTGGGCGTACGCCCCCCGCACTCCACCTCCCGCCCCGCAACAGAGCGCCTCAGCGTGGTGGTTTAACATTTCGGCAAAGTTGGGGGCAATCTTTCGAATGGTTTGGCGCGGTTCCTCATAGATACCGCAATGGCGCCCCAGGTCGCACGGGTCGTGGTAGGTGACTTTGAGATCGGTCTCTATCTTGAAATCAAAATGCTTGAAGAATTGAGACACATGCATCACCTCAATTCCGGCGTCGCGAAGAGGTTTATACTGCTCCTTGTTCTTGAAAGTCCGCATACAATAGGGGCAACCGGTGATAATCGTCCTGGCCCCGGTGTCTCGGATTAGGCTTAAGTTCCTTTGAACCAGATTATCATGCATGGAAAAACCCACATCCTCCAGCACCCCCGAGCAACAGCCTTCCTCGATAAGAGTATAATCCACATCCAGGTAATCCAAAATGTCCAAAGTGGCCTCAACGGCTTCCTCTTCCCGGTACTGTCCTACACACCCCACAAAATACACAAAATCGGCCTTGGCATTCACCTTGCGGCCAAAAGTCTCTCGCTCATCAATGGAGTAAATATTGGCGTGTTCATCCAGAATTTGATTCATGTTCTCGAAAATGGGATGGCAAGTACCGATGTCCACCATATCTCTGCGAACCGCCTTCACGATCTCCGGCACATTCACGCCAGCCGGACACTGATTTTCACAACCACCACAAAGAGTGCACTGAAAAAGGGTTTCAATCAGCCCGTTGCAGACCTCCTGTCTGCCGTCCAACATGTCTTGCAGGAGAATCATTTTTCCCCGGGCGTTCAAGGCATTGCGTCGTGTGACCTTGAAGAGCGGACATGCGCCCTGGCAGAAACCACAGTGATTGCAGCGTAAAATTTGATCATATAGCTTACTGGATCTGGGCAGCTTTTCAACCATTGCAAATCTCCAGATCCATTTTTCCAGGGTTCAATATGTTGTGCGGATCGAATACCTTCTTTAACGATCGCATGGTGGCCATGGCTGCCGGGTCATGCTCAAGACACATAAAGGGCGCTTTGGCCAAACCGATACCGTGCTCGCCTGTCAAAGTTCCACCCAACTTTATGGCCTTTTGATACAGTTCCCTTTCCGCTTTTTTTACTCGCGTCACTTCGTCGGGATTGGTTCGGTTGTAGGAAAAATGGGGATGCAGGTTCCCATCACCCATGTGTCCCACGGTCGGAAAAATCAGATTGTACTTGGCCCCCACTTCCTCCAGGACGCACAGCATATCAGGCACTTTTGAAAGGGGCACAGTGATATCCTCTCCAAAAGTCGTATTATTCAACCTGCTAATCACCGCATAGGCTGATTTGCGCGCTTTCCAGAGCGCTTCCGCCTCCTCCTCGCTTTCGGCCCACTTCACCTCCATAGCTCCATTCTCTTGAAAAATCTCGATAATCTTGTTCATCTGAAACAACGCTTCCTCCTTAACAAAACCGTCGGTTTCGGTCAGCAGGATGGCCTCCACTTCCGGCAGGTTAAGGGTTGTGTTCTGATTGATGGCTCTGATGCAGTTTTTCTCTACAATCTCCAGCACACTGGGTATGGCGCCTGCAAGCATAATCTGACTCACCGCTCTACCCGCGTCTACCAACTGTGCAAAGGTGGCCATGGCCGTGCAGGTTTCCGTGGTCTTGGGTTTGATCTTAAGAATGATCTCGGTAATAACGCCTAGAGTCCCTTCGGAACCCACGAAAAGCTGGGTCAAGTTGAAACCCGAGGAGGATTTCATAGTGCGCCCACCCGTTCGCATGACTTTTCCCCCGGGCAAGACAACTTTCAGCCCTCGCACATAGTCCTGGGTCACGCCGTACTTGCTCGCCCGGACACCACCGGCATTGGTCGCCACATTGCCCCCTATAGTGGCCGCGATTCCGCTTGCAGGGTCAGGCGGAAAAACAAATCCTCTCGGAGCAAGGAGATTGTTGAGGTCTGCATAGATTACGCCAGGCTGCACCACGACTACGCGGTCCTCTAAGCTGATTTCCAGAATTCGGTCCATACGGCTCAGATCCAGAACGATCCCCCCTCGAATAGGCACAGCCTCACCAGAGACATTGGTGCCGGCGCCGCGTGGGGTAAGAGGAATGCGCTCTTCATGAACCATTTTCAATATCGCCGATACCTGCTCCGTTGTCGTCGCGTAGACCACCAGATCCGGACGGTGTCTGAATACCGAAGCGTCGGCAGAGTGGGAGATCAGATCGATGAGCTCACTGCTGACATTATCCTCCCCCACGGTATCCTTCAAAAAATCGACTATGCTAGGGTCCAACGCTGACTCCCTGTTTCTATGGTACTCAAGAAAATGCTTTTTCTTGCTTTTTTGAAATGTATCATCTTGTTTTTCTGAGATTTTTCAGCCAACAATCGCAAATCCTGTAGGTTCCGAAAGGTCAAAGAAGCTGATTGATGTTCGCCGACCGCTTTGTGACCGTTCCGTGTCCAAAAACCGAGGGGCATCCTTATAAAAGGCTGGGCAAGCGAGGGTGCTCTTTGTCAGTAAACCCACATGCTGTTTATTAGATCATTCCTAGGCCTGTTCGTGTCAATCAGTTTTTGAGCCCGATATCTGATGGATAACGCTGGTAACGAACGCTACTTGACTTTTGAAATTACGTCTCGCATTAAGGAGTGAAACGCCCCGGCGATAATGCTTAAATCTGAACTGAAGTGCTGAAGCTTAACGCCCATATCCGCCAGCTTCTTGGATTGCTCGATTGTGCATGGGTTGACCGCCGCAAGAATAGGTATGCCCTTCCTGTTAGCGCATTTGACAACAGCTTCAAAAGCGTCTTTGATCTTTGGATGATCGAAATCGTATAAAAGGTTCAGCCCAAGTGAAAGCGCATAATCCGTCGCGCCGAAACAGACGCCATCAACGCCGTCCACGGAGAGAATGTCTTCCAGGTTTTCCAAAAATTCCTTGTCCTCCAACAGGGGAATAACCATGATCTCTTCGTTGCTTTCTCTTATGAATTCTTCCCAGTTAAAGTCTCCGCATTTATACTTTGCGGAGCGTACGGTCGGGTCGGCGCCCCGGACGCCCCGGAGTGGGAAACGGGCGTACCTAACAGCTTTCTCGGCGTCTTCCTTGGTAGCCACGTGAGGAACGACGACGCCCTGCGCGCCGGCTTCAAGCGCGTTCCGAATGTAGTTTTCAGCATTTTGTTTGACCCGAACGAGAGGAACGAGATTACTCACCTCGGCTGCTCTGATCAGATGTTCCAATTCCAGACCGCTTTCTATTGGAACATGCTCCGTATCGATGAAAACCCATTCGAAACCTGTGTATCCCAACATTTCTATGATGACGGGGCTTCTGCTCGTAACCACGCATCCGCATGCTACTTTGCCTGCCGCCAAATTTCTTTTCAGGGTATTTTTCCTTACCATGGCTAAACTCCTCCCCCTGTTTGGATTTATGAATACGAACGCGCCCAATACCGGAAGATATCGCTGTTGAGGGTGGATCGAAAACGTTTGCTCGGCCTATCTCAGTTCTTCAGCTGTTCGATGACATCACCGGACTGTAAAACGGCGCCGAACTGCGGCAAGATATTTTCTATTGAAAAAACGTGCATCTCATCAGTAAAAGAAGTACAGCAGTCCTCGACCACTATAATATCATAACCAATTTGAGCCCCATATCTGGCGGTATCCTCCACAACGAAATTGGTGGCAGTACCAGTGAGAAATAGATGCTGAATTCCTTTTGCACGAAGGATCTGGTCAAGATTCGTATACAGGAAGGAATTCGGACTATAGTTTATGATGACCATGTCATTTTCTTTTGGCTTTAACTCGTCAACAATTTCAGCACCCCATGTGCCTTCAGTCCATGCGCCGACTTCTCTTCCCCCGGCATGAATCGGATAAGACTTCTCAGACAACTCCGGGTGGCCCGGCCTGAGGGCAACTCTGATATAGATCACCAACAACCCTGCCTCTCTGCTTGCATCAAGGAATGCGTTAATCTTCTCCCATGTATGATGTTTTTCAACTTGCTTATATATCCCTGAATACGCAAACTTCCCTTCGGCAGTTGCAATGTCATTCTGGGTGTGCATCACCAATACGGCTGATCTTTTGGGTTCAATTTGGATGGTCATTCCTTGCTCCTCCTTCTCCCTTTCAGTGTTATGAGGCCTCATCTGCAACCATCATGAATACAGATCAGGCCAATTTCCCTCCCCAAGCTTCTTTATTTTTCCCGCCAGTAGAAAGCAACCGCCACAATGATGATTCCGCCCTCTACAATCCATTGCCAGTAGGATGATACATCGAGAAGATTCAGGGCATTGCTGAGAACAACCATGATGAAGATCCCGGGAAGGGTGCCCACAACGCCGCCCTTCCCCCCCGTAAGGCTGGTACCACCAATCAGTACAGGGACAATGGAATCGAGCATGTAAGCTTGACCGACCAGAGGATCCCCCATTCCCATCCGGCTGGCGAGAAACAGACCGCTAAGAGCAGCCGTGAAACTGCATATCATGTAAGTGTAGATCTTGACTCGAGCGGTCTTGATCCCGGAAAGTCTGGCCACCTCTTCATTCCCTCCGGTTGCGTACACATACCGGCCGAAGGTCGTTCGGTGCAGCACAACTATCGCAACCGCCGCGACTGCTCCCAGAAGGAAAACAGGAACGGGAATAGGACCCAGTTTCCCCCAGGCAAGAAAACCAAAGGATTCCGGAATTTCCCCGTAAGGCGCTTTTGTATAAAGCAATACCGCCCCCTGTACAACAGACATCATGCCCAGGGTCACAATAAGAGCGTGTACGCCTGACCTGGTGATGATAAACCCGTTTAAGAAACCAACCAAGAGGGCCAGCGCAATTACCAAGGCGATTACGGGAATGAGGAGACCAGGTTTTCCAAGGACCAATCCCGTGGTCAGACAGGAAGTCAAGCTGACCACCGACCCGAGGGACAGGTCAATTCCTGCAGTCAATATGGCGAAGGTCTGCCCAATGCTCACGAGGCCGAGCCCAGCGGCCTGGCGTGCAATGTTGTCGAAATTGCGGGACGTGAAAAATACGTCAGATGCCAAACCTGTGAAGATCATTAATACTGCCAAGACGAGATAGACGACAATGGTCGTCCACCGCTCTTTCCAACGCTCAATATTCACAGTCCTGTTCCTCCGCCGGGATTTACGCGACCTGGCAGGTGGCCAGCATCAGAATGCGCTCCTCCGTAGCTTCAAAAGAGGCACATGTTCCCGCTATTCGGCCATCGTGCATCACCACAATTCGGTCACTCATTCCAATAATCTCTGGTAACTCTGAGGAAATCATGATGATTGCCGTCCCCTGCTTTGCTAGCATCCTCATAAGATTGTAGATTTCTGCCTTTGCCCCCACATCGATCCCACGGGTCGGTTCGTCCATGATTATCAACGTAGGGTTCGTATTCGTCCATTTTGCCAGGATCACTTTCTGCTGATTCCCACCACTCAGATACTGGACCTCTTGATTGATGCTCGGTGTTGTAATATTGAATTGCTGGATGCATCTGTTACAAATGCTTCTCTCTTCTTCATTTTTGATAAACACCCACTTTTTGATTTTATCCAATATCGGAAAGGTCAAATTGTTCTTTACCGGCAGGCAATCAACAAGGCCCTCTTTCTTCCTGTCTTCCGTTACGAACGCTATGCCTCTTGATATGGCCTTCTTCGGGGTGCACCGCTTTATCCTCTCCCCTTTAAAGGATATCTCCCCGCGATCAATGGGGTCTGCTCCGAAAATCACCCTGGCAAGCTCTGTCCGTCCCGAACCCACCAAACCGGCAATCCCCAGGATCTCCCCGCTGTAGACCTTGAGAGAGACTCCTTTGAGAACGGTCCCCCGGCTTACATCTTCGAGCGCCAGAATCTCTTCCTTTTCCCCTTGTTCCTTGGCAGGAAAGGTTTCATCGAGGTTCCTCCCCACCATCATGCTGATGATCGATGGCTTGTCCACATCCCGGGTACTGATGGTACCAACCAGTTTTCCGTCTTTGAGTACGGTAGCACGGTCTGCGATTTCAAAGATCTCGTCGATCCGGTGGGAAATGTAGATGATCGCATTTCCGCTGTCCCTCAAAGACCGGATAATACCAAATAACGATTTTAGCTCTTTTCCGGAAACCACGGCCGAGGGTTCATCCATGATGATAATATCTGCGTTGAGGGAAAGTGCCTTGGCCATCTCGACCATTTGTTGTTGCGCCACGCTCAGGTTCTTGACCTTGGTGTGAAGGTCAATATCAGCTCCCAATTCGGACAGCAGTGCTTTTGTCCTTTGATACAGGGCGGCATTGTCAATAAAGAGCCTGCCTTTTGACGGTTCCCGTCCCAAAAAAACGTTTTGGCAGACGCTGAGTTCCGGGATCAGATTAAATTCCTGGTAGATAATGCTGATCCCATATGCTTGTGCCTCCTTCGGAGTGGCGGGGGCGATTGTTTTGTCCCTGATAGATATCGTTCCTTCGTCCGGTCGATACGCGCCTGCCAGGATCTTCATTAATGTGGACTTGCCCGCTCCGTTTTCCCCGACTAGGGCGTGGACTTCCCCGGCGACGCAATCGAAATCAACCTTCTCCAAAGCTTGGACCCCTGGAAAAGCCTTCGAGATACCTTGCATTTTCAGAATATGCTCATTCATCACTTGTCCGTCTTCACGTACTGTGGATGGGGGAGGACCTGAGCCCTCCCCTTTCAGTGTTACTTTGGCAACCATTTTTCCGGAAGGGTGTTGTCAATCCACCAGTCAGAAGGCCACTTCGGATGAGCCATGTCACTCCATGGCACGTCAGCTTTCACATCCTCAGTATCCACAGTGGTGGTCACTGTCCTGGTGACATTTACAATAAACGGGACCTGGATCCCTTGCAGGACCTTCAGGGTCGTTCTCACCGCCTCGGCGCCCATCTTTACAGGAAAGCCAATGCTCATGGCCGGGAAGCCATATTTCTGAACTCTCAGAAGATAGGCATTGAGATCCTCACCGGTAATCGGGATCTTCAGCCCTGCATCGTTCAATGCCTCCACCGCGCCACTGCCCTGGAGACCACTGTCAGCCCAAACGCCATCGATCTTGTTGCCATAAGATTGGATCAAGGCCGCCATAACCCGCTTGCCTTCAGACGGCGACCAGCTGGTATATTGCATATCCAGGACCTTGATGTCGGGATACTGAGAGAGCACTTCCTTTGCTCCTACAATCCTCTCTTCTGCAGGGCCTGCGCCCGCAATACCTGGGAGCATGACGATATTCCCTTTTCCTTTCAACATCTCACAGAGCCAGACCATCATCATACGGCCCTGAGTGAAATTGCTGGCAGTGACAAAAGAGACGAAGTTATCGCTTGTCACCCTTCGGTCAACGCAGATGACCGGGATTCCCCGTTTGTACAGTCTGGTGGCGATGGGGTCCAAGGCCGCCATTGTGGCCGCACTGAGAATGATGGCATCGCATCCCTTGGCCACAAGGTCCTCGGTGTCGCCGATCTGTTTTTCCGGCTTATCCTGGGCATCCGTCACGTAGAACTTCTTGATCAGGTCTTTGTGTTTTTCAGCCTCTGCCTGGACCTCGCGGGCCATAAAGACCCTCCAGGAATTGGAAATTGAGGCGTTGCTAAACCCGATGACGTAAGGCGGCTTCTTTTTAAATTTTGCAGTGTTCACCATCCTCACCGGATTCTGATCCCACAGCCAGGAACGAGACCATTGCAGTTTTACTTGTGCTCCGGCAGCGGGTACAAGTACACTCACACTAAACGCGGTCGCAATAAGAACAAGTAGTAATCTCTTCATCCTAAAACCCTCCTTCTCAAAAGTTCTGGTTGAAAGACTTTCTCTGTCCGCCCACTGCTGATGCCACCTCCTTTCCTGTTGGAATCTTCTAGCGAACCGATCTTCGCACATAGAACGAAGCGGCCAATACAATAACAGCACCTTTGATGACGTACTGGACTTGTACGGGAAGATGGAGCAGAAGAATTACATTGTAAAGCATCATGATGATCAAGACGCCTGCAATCGTCCCTAACACGCCTCCCCGCCCTCCTTCGAAGGAGGTGCCTCCCATGACCACGGCCGCAATGGAATCGAGCTCATACCCTTTGCCGACCCAGTTATCCGAAATCCCGATCCAGCCTGCCAGGTAAATACCTGCGATAGCGGCCGTCAGGCCTGATATCATGTAGGTAGCCGTGATGATCAGATCGGTACGATATCCGGACAGACGGGCCGTATGGATATTTCCACCAATGGTGTAAACCTTCCTACCGAATGCGGTTTTCCTCAATATAACCGCAGCAATAATGGTGAAAACACCCAGGGAAATAACCGATGTCGGAATTGGGCCAATATTGCCGTTACCCAGGAAGCGCACAAATGGAGGGAAGTCTCCTTTGGGAGCCCCCTTTGTATAAATGAAACGGAGGCCTTGGACGATAATCATCATCCCCAGGGTGGCCATGAAAGGGGGGACACGTCGTTTTGTAATGAGAAGACCATTGAAAAGCCCAATGAGGACGCCAAACAGCAGACCCAAGGACGCAACCGGCAACAACAATGCATCCAATCCGCCCGTGTTGCGGGCGATAATGACCGCCACGGTCGCCATGACCGAGGCCACGGATAGGTCCAGTCCCCCTCCCCCCGTCAGGATAACAAAAGTCTGGCCGATGCTCACGATTCCCAGGGCCGCAGCCTGGTTGAGGACGTCCTGGAGATTTTTAGGCCTGAGAAATGCCGGCGACACAACAGAGGCGAAAACAAAAAGTATAATCAAGAATATATAGATCCCGTATTTCTCAAACAAGGCCTTTATGCCCATGACAGAGGTTAGTGCATTCATTTTACCGAACGTGCTTTCCACTTGCATAATGGCGTCCTTCTCCTGCTTGTAGAGTTAATACCTTCTTATTGTCAATCTCTCAGCCATTCGGGAAGTTCGTCCAACTTTTTTCCCGCGAAACAACACTGGTAACGACAGGCCTCGCAGGTCCCCTTAAAACCCTCCAGTACGGGCTCGCCCTTGATCGATTCCATGATGGAAATCGCCTTCTTGACATTCTCTTCCGGTCCCTCAATCACCAGAACCACCGCCCCCACGGATTCTCCAACGCCGCCGGAAGCCACATGCTTCGCCTCCACGTCGGCCAGAATCTTCAAAGCCTCGATCTCCGTTACTACCTTCGCGTTGGGAATAAGGAACATCCCGAACTCGGCGCCCATAGTGTAATCGATGGTCTTGGCTCCTGTCGAGGCGCAGGCCTCCTCCACAGAAGGAACCAGCTTTTCGAGGCCGACCGGCACGATATATCCCAGTCCTTGCGACACGGCCGTCCCCAAGGTAGCACCCATAGTACCCCCATCAAACCCTGAAGATATGACCCCTACTTTTCCTTTCGAATCGATGGCGTTGGCTCCCTTGATAATAACAGTCTCTTTGTGAAAGTCCTTGAAAGTCTCGGCCAGCGTCTTGTCGGATCTTTCCCCTTTGTAGAGAATGATCGGGAAGGGCGTGCGTTTATCTGCGTCGGTTACACAGAGCAGCCGGTGAGAGCTGATGCCGGCGGTATATTTTTGAGGCGTGGGAGCTTTAACCCCCAAAAGTTCTTGGGCGACATACGCGTTGGTTGTCCCGCCATTTATGATTACATAGCCCTTTTCTTTCGCTGTCTTTACTTCAGCCATCTGCGCGACGGCTTTTCCGATCAATCTTTTCGATTCGGATGGTATAAGAGTAAATACGGCTTTCATTTTCGCCTCTCCTCTGCACGTGGTTAATGTTGCGTCCTATCCGCATCCGACAGCACCCAATACTTATGAATGCCATTATGCTGCCGCTGCTCGGTTCAGCGCCCTATCCAACATTCCGGTCGACAGCAGCCTCAATGGATTCACATAAGTCCATATTTATCAATATTTGCATCAGCTCTCTTCTGAATCCGGTGTGAGCCACGACCCGAAAAGACCGTTCCTTCTGCGTTCCCTCGATTTCACATTTATTCTGCCCTGTAATGCGTTATTTCCAGCCCACTCATAAATCCGGCTCTATTTCGAATAATGAAACGGCATTTTACCTGGTATATGAAAAAAAGGGGTTCTGATTTCCTCTGCTCGAGAGGAATCTATGACCTGATCACTGAACTCTCAGGCCGAGTGTGCTTTAGGCCGACACCTTTGAACAGCATGCCTTCCAAGTATTTGTATTTCTTTGAATAAGTTGTAAGCCATCATAGTGCAACTGGAAGGTCTTCTATACGGGTCCTTATGAAGTTGGTCACAAAAGGCATCAACCGGTAGATTGAACGTTTTTCTTGACGAGTAAAATCCTTCTCAGTTTGATGGATGTGGGCAAAACATTCCTGGAAATGAACTATTATGTTAATTAATCTGAAAAGTTGCCAAATTTAGGTTTCCAAGAGGCTAATTAGTCAGGTTCGTTGCTGATAAGATACCGCCCCCGGCATAAACCAGTTTTTTACGAAGCCGTCAGGCTTGAACATATCCTCGCAAGAGCTACGCTTCTAAAGGGTTACGTCAATGAGCTTTTTCGAGATCTTATCTGCCGTGCCTTTTATTAAAGGAATCAGATGCTGGTCAATTCTCTTGGTGGTTATCCTGAAAATCGACCCTGTAACACTCACGCTAGCTACAATTTTACCGTTGGCCCGGATGGGGGCTGCCACACAACGCACCCCCTCATAATACTCCTCATCATCGATGGCATACCCCTGTGCCCTTACGCATTTCAATTCCTTTAAGAATTCATCGAAATTCGTAATGGTGTTCTTCCCGTAAACCTTTAGACCTTTATTCGGGTAGATGGCCAAGATTTCTTCCAAGTCAAGCTCTGAAAGGAGAACTTTTCCGGCAGCAGATGCATGGGGTTCCGTAGTCCAACCAACAAAAGATGATATCGCGAGGCCCTGGCGAGGTAAGCCGATCTTGTCGATGCACACCTGCTTTCTATCGCGGAGAACGTAGAGTTGAGTAACTTCGCGAGTCTTTTCGTGAATCTCGACGAGATCTTTTTTGGCGACTTCTCTCAGATCAAAACTCCCCAAAATCTTGGATGAAATGCTCAGAAACTTCATGCTTAAGCAGTATTTTCGAAGATCCGGATCCTGGGCCACATACCCGTGGGTTAGATACGTCTTCGCGATCCGGTGAACCGTACTCTTATTCAGGCCGAGCATGCTGCTCATCTCTTTTAGCGTCAACCCTTTGGAGTGCTCGCTCAAGAGTTCGATCAATTCAATGCCTTTGTCAACAGTACCCACAGATTTTTTCCCACCTAAGCATTTCACTATTTAAAATACTATTTTTTAATTCATCTCCAAACTTGGGTCAAGTTTTTTTGAAAACGCAAGGTTGCCAGCCGGCCGCAGCATGGGTGCAACGAACTGGTGAAAGCCATGTCACGCGGAGAACCGGACCATTTCAGGAACTCCCAAAGGCACCTATTTTCCTTGACCGTTGTTTGAGGGGCTCAATCCGCAGCTTTCACCCTATTCGACAATCTGCCTATTTTCTCTATTTCAACCTCAACCAGGTCCCCCGGTTTCATGGGCGCTATTCCCTTGGGTGTCCCTGTGATCACAATGTCACCGGGACAGAGAGTGAGGCATTGAGACAAGTAGCTAAGGATGGTTTGAACATTGAAAACGCATTCACTTGTGTTGTCGTCCTGCATCAACTCCCCATTCAGATAGGTCCTTATCTGCAGGTTGTCCGGATCGAGGTCGGTGACAATATATGGCCCAAAGGCGCTGAAGGTGTCGAAGCTTTTTCCAAGTGTGAGATTCAAAGGTGCTTTTGTTACCAAGTCACGTTCCGTAACATCGTTAAAGCAGGAATAGCCCAAAATATATTGCTTTGCTTTGTCATTCAGCACGTCTTTCATACTCTTTTTGATTACCACCGCTAGTTCTCCCTCATAGTCAACTCTGGTGGCGTTCCTCGGATAAATGATGTTGTCCCCTGTCCCGATCAGAGAAGAAGGGGGTTTGAGGAAAAAAAGGGGCTGTTTTGGAGGGGTCGATCCCAACTCTTTTATGTGCTCAAGATAATTCTGTCCGATGCAGACGATTTTGGTCGGCAAGATCGGCGGAAGCAATTTCACGGCCGATATCTGATACCGCCTTCCAGTCTCTTTAGCATCGCCCAATAGGGAGCCGTCCAGTTCCAAGAGTTCCTTTCCTTGAACGACCCCATAACGTTCATCGCCTCTGTATTCAAAACGCGCATATTTCATTTTTATGCTCCTTTGACTGTCAATCTCTCAGCCATTCGGGAAGTTCGTCCAACTTTTTTCCCGCGAAACAACACTGGTAACGACAGGCCTCGCAGGTCCCCTTAAAACCCTCCAGTACGGGCTCGCCCTTGATCGATTCCATGATGGAAATCGCCTTCTTGACATTCTCTTCCGGTCCCTCAATCACCAGAACCACCGCCCCCACGGATTCTCCAACGCCGCCGGAAGCCACATGCTTCGCCTCCACGTCGGCCAGAATCTTCAAAGCCTCGATCTCCGTTACTACCTTCGCGTTGGGAATAAGGAACATCCCGAACTCGGCGCCCATAGTGTAATCGATGGTCTTGGCTCCTGTCGAGGCGCAGGCCTCCTCCACAGAAGGAACCAGCTTTTCGAGGCCGACCGGCACGATATATCCCAGTCCTTGCGACACGGCCGTCCCCAAGGTAGCACCCATAGTACCCCCATCAAACCCTGAAGATATGACCCCTACTTTTCCTTTCGAATCGATGGCGTTGGCTCCCTTGATAATAACAGTCTCTTTGTGAAAGTCCTTGAAAGTCTCGGCCAGCGTCTTGTCGGATCTTTCCCCTTTGTAGAGAATGATCGGGAAGGGCGTGCGTTTATCTGCGTCGGTTACACAGAGCAGCCGGTGAGAGCTGATGCCGGCGGTATATTTTTGAGGCGTGGGAGCTTTAACCCCCAAAAGTTCTTGGGCGACATACGCGTTGGTTGTCCCGCCATTTATGATTACATAGCCCTTTTCTTTCGCTGTCTTTACTTCAGCCATCTGCGCGACGGCTTTTCCGATCAATCTTTTCGATTCGGATGGTATAAGAGTAAATACGGCTTTCATTTTCGCCTCTCCTCTGCACGTGGTTAATGTTGCGTCCTATCCGCATCCGACAGCACCCAATACTTATGAATGCCATTATGCTGCCGCTGCTCGGTTCAGCGCCCTATCCAACATTCCGGTCGACAGCAGCCTCAATGGATTCACATAAGTCCATATTTATCAATATTTGCATCAGCTCTCTTCTGAATCCGAACCACTTCGTTTTTTGCCAGATTATGGTCAGCAAGATGCTTGAATCTCTTTTGGGTTTTAAGGTAATCCAGCACCGGTATCTTTTCTTTTATCTTCCGTACATTCGTGATCTTCCCATGCTCCATCTCAAAAATGGGAACGAGACCGCTCTGGACACCCAGGCGGCCGACCTCTAAGGTCATGTCAGAAGGAAAACCCCATACGGAAGGACAGGGCGTATCGACCTGGATGTAACGGGATCCGTGGTAAAGCATGCCCTTCTTGACCTTCTTCTGCAAATCCTTCAAATACGCTATCGAAGCCGTAGCTATGTACTCCACGCCGTGTGAAGCCACAATGGCCGGCAAGTCCTTTTTTTCTACAATTTTGCCCATGGTCAGCGTGCTTGCAGGTTGTGTGCTTGTAGATGCATAAATGGGTGTGGCCCCGCTGCGCTGCCCCCCTGTATTCATGTAGGCTTCATTGTCAAAACAGATATAAAGTACGTCTTCCCCCCGCTCCAGCATCCCCGACATTGCTCCGAATCCGATATCAAAGGTCGCGCCGTCTCCTCCCATAACCACTACCCGTATGTCCTCCCGCCCCTTTGATTTCAGGGTGGCGGCAACTCCCGTAGCTACCGAGGGTCCGTTCTCGAAGAGGTGGTGTATGAACGGAACCCGCCATGCTGAATAGCCGTACGTCAGTGAGAACGTTTCCAGACAGCCCGTAGGCGTGACCACAACAACATTCTTCCCCGTAGCTTTCAATACGTGTCTCACGCCCAATGCCAACCCACAACCTTGGCATGCTCTGTGCCCTGAAACAAAGAGATCCTCTAGGTACTTTGTCGCTCCTTCAGGATTGCTCATCACACATGTCCTCACACCACCGAACGATTCAGATCCATCCAAAAACATGACTTATCTGCGAAGGTATCCTCCTCCGCAATGTCCGCAGCCCTCTTTGCAATGTCATAGACCGTTTTTTTGTTGATCACCTTGCCGCCGAGTCCCGCGATAACGTCTACGATCTTGGGACAACCCGGTACGCCGTAAAATTTGGCTTTCAGATCCATGCCCACGGCGCCTTCGCTGCCCAAGGAAATATTCGAATCCAAAACAGCCAGAACCCTGCTGGCTTTAACGGCCTCATAAATCTCTTCGTACGGAAAAGGCCGGTAACACCGCAACTTAACGAGTCCCACCGATTTGCCCTCCGCACGGAGATCATCAACGGCATCCTTCACCGTGCCGCTCGTAGACCCCATGGAAATCAGCACAATGTCAGCGTCCTCCGTCCTATATGCTTCAATCAGTCCTCCGTAATCACGGCCGGTCAACGCGGCAAGTTCGGAAAAGATTTCTCTAATTCTTCCCTTGCCATGTTCCATGGCCCTATGAATGGCGTACCGGAACTCCATATACAGATCTTCATCAGCGATCGGCCCCCAGCTTTTGGGGTGATCTATGTCCAGAAAATTAGCAGGATGGAAAGGGGGCAGGAAACTGTCCACCACGCCGTCTTCGAGCAGCTGGACTCTCTCGTACGAGTGAGTCAGGATCCATCCATCCATGCACACCATGACCGGAAGCGAAATGGCCGGATCCTCCGCAATTTTGAATGCAGCAATATGAGTGTCGTAAGCTTCTTGACATGATTCGACGTAGATTTGGATAATCCCTGAATCCCGCAGGCTCATGGCGTCCTGATGGTCCGGCTGAATGCTTATGGGTGCCGAAATCGCCCGGTTAGCCCCTGTGATAACAAAAGGCATTCGCATTCCCGCGCAGGCGTAGATTACCTCGGTCATCAGCAAGAGTCCCTGTGATGTGGAGGCCGTATAAGCTCGCCCTCCCGCTGCTGAAGCCCCGGCAAGAACGCTGGCGGCGGAAAATTCAGCGTCGGCAAGAACGTACTGGGCCGAAAGCCTGCCATCGGCGATCATCCGGGCAAGCGCCTCCAAGATATGAGTCTGAGGGCTGATCGGGTATGCTGAGATAACATCGGGTCTGCAAGCACAGACGGCATGCGCGACTGCCTCGGAACCCTCAAGCACTATTTCTGTTCTCTCTTCGATCCTCATACCTACTTAACCTCAGGAATCATCTTAATGGCCTCAGCGGTACACTCACGGGCGCACAATCCGCAGCCTTTACAGTAATCGTAATCGATTTCATAGTGCTTGTTCACTTCATGAACAGCGCTATCCGGACAAACCATTTCGCAAATACCGCAGTTCTTGCATAATGACTCGTCAATGATGGGCCTCTGATCCCTCCACTTGCCGGTCTTGTAATTTAGAGACGTCGCTCCTTCGACAACTGCTCCCACTGCAATTTTCATGAAAGTCTCTCCAGCATTCTCTTGTAGCTCTTATCCACAATAAGGGCGTTTTTTTCCCCTAATTGGCCTGGAAACCTGCTTTTCACCGCCTTGAGCACAGCCTCCAGGCTTAACGCTTTGGTTACTCCTGCAAAAGCACCAAGAAGGGCCGTATTGATTATAGGTCGCCCCAATATCTCCTTCGCGAGTTCATCGGCGTAGATAGTAAACACTCGATAGTGAGCCGTCCAGCGCTTGAACTGAGGGAGGACTTTATCGGTGTTTACCAGTATCGTCCCCTTTTTCTTCAGGCCAAGTTCGACGTGTACTTCATCAAAGATGGTTGGATCCTGAACTATCACACAATCGGGCTCTTCCACTCGACACCGGATTCGGATCGGCTTGTCATCAATTCTGCAGTAGGCCACAATCGCTTTTCCTCTTCTCTCCCCGCCGCCGCCGAGGAACGGAAACGCCTGGCCGTATTTCTTGTCTTCTAAAGCCGCTATTGCCATGAACTGAGCGAGAACCAAAGAACCCTGGCCTCCTCTCCCGTGAATACGGATTTCCTTCATAAGCTCTCCCAACGTGAGCGAAAAACGTTTAAGAAAACACCCCGAGACTCAAAAGGCCATCCTACAGGCGTTAAAAGATCTGCGCGATTTATAACGCGTTCTCCGACTCAGAAGATATTTCGAAAAATCTCGGCCAGAAAGAATAAATACTTCTTGTCTCCCCATCCTAGGAGATGAAGTTATATTCGAGAAAAGTGCTTAATATGTGGTGAACGAAAGCCTTAGGAGTTGCCGTTTTTCTGCTTATATCCACGAGTGCCAAACCTTGGGGGTGCCCGCTTAATAAATGGACAATCGGAATTCCCTTTTTTCAACAGTGCTTAGTCTAATTTGAAATGCCATTTTATTATTTGAAATATGATTCCTTTATTTGCAAATACAAAAACAGATGTCAAGATCTTTTTTAAAAAGGTGAAATGGGCCCCTTCTCAGGCCCCATGTTGTCTTAGAACGCTACTGATGAAATCAAAGAACTGTTGCGCAGAGTGCGGAAAGCCTACAAAGAAGATCCTTCCGAAGGCATGAGCACCCTCAACAAAGTGGTGCGCTGGGATTAACCGATGCCGAAGACCCACGATTATTTTATTTCAGACCTGACCTCTACCCCGGTCAATTTTTCCAGGGGTCGAATGACCGCAGGATGATACTGCTTCCCCAGGCCTGCTGCAATGCCCTGCTGATAGAACTGCGCGGTGAGGCCAGTGAAGAAGAGAGGAACGTTAAAAGAAGCCGCGGTCTTGAGTGCCAGGCCTATGTCCTTCAGCATATATTCCACAGAAAAGACTCCTTCTTCAAACTTGCCTTCCATCACGCTACGTTTGATATGATTCTGGAGGGCGAAACTGTTGGCCGAACCGTTGCCCAACGCTTCTAACAAGATATCTGCTGCTACGCCACCTTTGACGCCCAGAACAAGCGCCTCGGACAAAAGAGAAACGGTCCCGGCAAGGATTTGGTTATTGATAATTTTGACCAGTTCACCTGTGCCCAGTCCACCAATATAGAAAAGATCCGACCCCATGGCACCCAAAACATCCTTGCACTTCTCAAAGGCTTCCTTCTTTCCACCGATGAAAATCGCCAGATTTCCTTGCTCCGCCGCCTTGACGGTTCTAGCCACCGGCGCATCGATCATGTCAACACCTTTCTCCTGGAGTGCTGCTCCTACCTCCCTGGTGGTGACTGGATCTATGGTACTCATGTCTATCACGGTAGCCCCCTTTTCCACACCGTGAATAACACCAAGTTCCCCAAGAACTGCTTCTCTCACATTTTCAGAGCTTGGCAGAACGGTGATAATGATATCCGCGCCCCGGGCCGCATCTTTTGACGATTTCCCTATGGCGCCGCCTAACTCGCTCCAATATTCCACATCCCCTTCTCGAAATATCAAATCAAAGAGAGTTACCTGATATCCTTTCCTTAGTAGATTTGTTGCCATAGGTTTCCCCATTGCGCCAAGACCAATGAATCCAATTCGTTTCATCGTTTTGTTCTCCTTTCCATGATAGTTCAATGATATCTATCTGTCATAATATGAAGACTTCGCTTCACCTCTTTCTGTTAAAAAGTGTATCAATGTCTCTAATCCCGGTAACAATCTCAAGACACTTCGTCTCATAATTACTTCCTTTTAACAAACTGTTATACATACAATACCCGCTGGTTTATTCCTCACGCTTTGTTCATATCACGGGATGTTCTGTCCTAAGGCCAAAAAGGTCTTGGGCAGGGTCGGATACCTTGGTTCATTAAGCCCTATCTCCACAGTCTCCAGTTTCGCAGCTAGCCTGGCCCCAACGTCGTTCCAGAAGGAAGTAGCAGCAAGAAGAACGGAGGTGGGATGGTATCGAACAACCAGATCACAAATGGCAGAAACATAGAGATCTGGTTCATAACGAGTTATGTTTTCACAATAAAACAGTGTCTCCACGCCATAACGGCCGAATACCTCCTTCAGAATTTTCGGTTCCGCCCCAAATGCAAGAACAGAAACCGTGCCATCGTTTCTCTGAATTTCAAGAAGCCGCCTGGCCTCCCCGATGAGGTGAATGGAATCTTGAGTGATTTCACCATCCCGCTGCTCAACAATAACCCAGACCTCTTTATTGGACGGAACCATTATATCCGAGGAAATTCGAGAAATCCGAACTCCTGTTCAAGACAAGCATCACGCACGAGGGAGGATTTGGGTAAAAGAACAGTTTACTTTGCAACTGGATCAAACGGCCTATGCCTCGCTCCAGAGATGCTCGCCCTTTCAGGGCTTCGTAGGAGTAGGTCATGTCCGACGGTCTCGCGGCAATACGACCTCCCGTTTTGCCAACCCCGGAGTTCTCAGCAAGTCTTGACGAAATCGGAATTTGTGTCAGTAAGAAAGATTTCTGCCTGTTACGTAAACCTGAGTAAACCTGATCTAGAGCCGATGTCTTATCTGCCCGATAGACATTATGCTAGCACGGCACCTGCATAAACTCGACAATTTCATTGTCGGGTCCGCGGAAATACACGTAGCCATATTCGGCAAGCGGCCCGCCCGAGGCGTCAATAAAATCGGGATCCCTGTGGAAAGTATCCACTCCTTTTGCCACCATCTCCTTATAGGCCTTTTGAATGTCTTCCACTTGAAAACAGACATGGGAGGCACCAAAGTCACACGTTCTTCTGGGATCGTGGATTCCTTTAGGCTCGATATACTGGATCAGCTCAACAAAGGCATTACCGGCTGAGAGCATGACCAGATGTTGTTTTGGCTCTGTGCCGGGGAGATCCATCATCACCGGGTCGGCGTCGAATTTCAGATTCATCTGTTCTTTCATTCCCAGCAGATCCCTATAGAACTTCAACGATTCTTCCATATTAGACACGGTCACACAAGCATGGTGAACTCCTGAAATCATCGTTTTTTCCTCCTATCATATGCGTTATACTTTCAGATGCACCGGGCCAACCGGGAGGCCTCCGCAATGGCGTCGATCGATCTCCTTGGCTTGACGCAGTTCCCTACTGCGTAAACCTCAAATCCTCCTGAATCCGCCAAAAGTCAGTCTAACACAAAATTCTCCGACCTACGTCCCTGTGCTATGATAACAGCGTCCAACTCCGTCAGTTTTTCTGTTTTTCCCCTGTGTTGGACGACCAATTCTCCGTCCAAAATCCGTTCTATAAATGTTCAGGCATACTTCCTCCCTCTACGATTGCCACAATTACACAAATCCTGATCACCGAGTAGCTACGTCAAGATCAAGCAGCCCCATTTTCTCTAAAGTGTTTGGAGTCGGTTTCCCTGTTTTCTCACTCCATCCCATGAGACTGTAGTACTCCTTAATCATAGTCTCGAGATGGGGCCCAAGGGGTTTCCCCTTTGCAACACCGTCGGGGGGAGCTTCGAGCAGTCGATGGCCAATATCTTCGAAATCTCTTTTTGCTTCGAAACCTTGACGCAAATTAAACACCCTCTGCAAATTAGTCACACGCTCTCCTACTGTCATGGCCTCTTCAGGGGTAAAATCCTTCCATCCAGTGGCAGCGCCAACAGTCTCAGCCGCCCAACCCAACGCTCCGGGACAACCCCATGCAGCAATCCAACAGATCCCAATGGAATCCTCCCAGAGCTTTTTGAATTGGGTCTTTTTCACAGCCTCCGCCTTCCCTTTGACCGAGTGGGGATCATGATATTTGGCAAAACCTATGTCAGGTTCAACGGCCCACACGTCTACGCCATAGCCTTCCCAGCGCCCTCCGGCGCCTGCTACAATTTGTCCGAGCATGACGCTCCAGGCGGCCCTCCAATCGTGGTAATTGAGACCGCCTCCCTTCAGATGGATGGCATATTTTTCCGCACCCCTGCCGATCTTTTCGGCAGCTTTTTTGGGGCCATCGGCCAAAACAGCACCAAAGCCTTCACGGTTGACCGCCTTTCGGAGTAAGGCTTCAGCCGCCGTTGCGTTTCCCCACGTCAATTCCAAACCGTCTGTATCTTCTTTCGTGATGATGCCTCTTTCATAGAGTTCAAAGGCAAGCCCCAGAGACATTCCCATCGCTCCGGAATCCATCCCCAGTCTATCGTAGAGGTCCGTCATGTAAACAATCCAACCGGGATCTGTGATACCCACATTCGCAGCGGCAGCTTCGGTATTTTCTCCGCCACCGGAGAGGGTAGCCAGGAAGCCCTTTTTAGGCCCGGTTGTTACCAAGGCCCGGTAGCAGCAGGAAACGGGGCACGCCCAACAGCTAGTCGGCTCCACCTTGAATTCGCTTTTTATACGATCAATATTCTCGGCGTACTCAGGAAAAGTGGATTGGCTGAAATTTCTGTTTGCCAATATATTTTGAGACTCGATATACTTATAACCAAACAGAATTCCCGCCCTGGCCATGGAATTCCCGATACTAGGAGAATCAAATATCTTCCTTCTCCACTTTCGACTGGCTTCAAGTAGGACTTGTGGATCAACAATCGGGATAGTCCCGGTGCCGTAAACCGCAACTGCCTTGAGATTTTTTGATCCCATGATTCTCCCGCCGCCACCCTTTGCCCAGGAGTGATGGTAATCATTCTCAATGAAAGCGCCAAAGACCTTATTCTCACCGGCGGGGCCTATCGCGCCCACACTCGCGTTTGGGTTTCCGAGATCCTGTTTTATGAAATCCTCTGTCTCGTGGGTGTCTTTTCCCCAAAACCTGGCAGCATCCCTAATTTCAGCCCCCCCATCGCTGATTGAGAGGTATACTGGTTTCTTGGACTTTCCCTGGATGATGACACCGTCGTATCCAGCGAACTTAAGCAAGGGACCCCAGAATCCATGAGAATGGGATGTGCCGATCATCTGATCGCATTCCGCATTCAGCGTAACAAGAGTAGCATTGCTTGAACATGGTACCGTGGTTCCGGTGAGCGGGCCGGTTACAAAGACCAGCCGATTCTCCGGGTCCAGGGGTTTGGTTTTCTTGTTTACTTCTTCATACAGCAATCTTGCGCCCAGGCCTGTCCCCCCGATGAACTTTCTCAAGATCTTTTCATCAGGAAGCGGTTCTTCCGTGATTTTCTCTCTGGATAAATCCACCCTCAGCAATTTTCCGACATAACCACCTAGCATCGTCATACCCTCCTCTAGGATCTGTCACTTTTCCCTGAGACCCTATTCCATCCCGTACGTGGATAGCTTAGCCGTATCAAACACTTTCCTCGGCTGATCCCCAATAGCGCGTAGAATACCCTCAGCCTCAGTCAATCTCTTGACTTGGCTAATCTGGTCTGCGTCCCCAAGGCGTATGGCGCCGTAGTCGCAGAACTTGACACATTCCGGATCTCCTCCGCAGAGATCACACTTTGCGGCCAGACCGTCATCCATTATGGTCATGGCGCCAAAGGGACATGCCTCCAAACAGAGTTTGCACCCGATGCACTTTTCCTTATCCAGTTCCACAATCCCCGTCTCAGAATTTCTCTGCAAGGCATCCACTGGACAAGCCTCTGCACAATAAGGCCTTTTGCACTGATGGCACACATGAGGGTAGAAGAACGCTTCATGTTTGAAGGCTATCACTCGAATAACGGATTTGCTCGACCCTGATTCTCCGAAATGTATAAGAGAGCAGGCAGATTCACAGGTTCGGCAACCGGAGCACCTCAAAGGGTCAACCACAAGCACTTGGTTCATTTTATTCCTCCTTCTCACTCGTGTCGCTTGGTTACAATATATCGACTTTCAGATCTCTCTTGCCACAAATGAGCCCTGGTAAATGGCATCGCCGATCGTTCCGGGTTTGACGCAGTCCCCGATGGCATAGACTTCAGGAACAATCTCTTCAGCCTCTCTAAGGAGTCCCTCATTCGACTCGCGCGCCATCGTAAAAACGATCAACTTGCCATTGATGTGGCTCTTTTCCATCTGATTATTGACCACCACCGCCCCGTCAGACGTGATAGAGTCAATTGCTGCATTTAAAATGATTCTAACCGCAGGTCTTTTCGGATCCAGAGGCTTCTTCAGCAAAGGTTTCAGCCAGTCCTCCATCTTGTTCTGGATGCGTTTAATCAGCAACTCCCTGCTCATGGCCTCGATGTCGCAGGCCAGCTCGTCCCGTTTTTCAACAATCGTCACGGCTTTCCCCATTTCAAGCAGAAACTCAGCAACCTCGCATCCTTCACTCGCTCCACGAACAACGATGACCTCGTCCGGAATGCCTACCTTCATTGACAACACTTCTTGGGATGTGGCGGTCCGGTTATTCTCCTTTCCAGGAATGTCCGGTATGGACCATCTTGCCCCATTTGCAAGGATGACCACGTCAGGTTTCACCTCGCGAATGGTCTCTGCGGTTACTGCTTTCCCGAGTTCGGTTTGCACGTTAAGGGTGCGCATCTGCTCTTCATAGTATTCCTTGATCCATATGTTCTCATCCTTGTACGGTGCTGCAGCGGCAACGTCGATAAGGCCGCCCAATTTCGTTTCCTTTTCATAAAGGATTACAGAATGGCCGCGTAGATTGGCGACCCGCGCTGCTTCCATTCCTGCAGGCCCTCCACCCACAATCATAACCTTCTTGCTCTGACGAGCGACGTCTATCTTGGAGAAGCCTCTTTCCCTTCCGACATCAGGGTTTACCGTGCATCGCATTCGAAGTCCCGGGAACACGTGATGCCCGAGGCATCCTTCCAGATCCGAGACGCACTTTCTGATCTCTCTCACCTTCCCTTCTTTTACCTTCTTGGGCCAGTAAGGGTCGGCAATAAGAGTCCGGCCAATTGCAACGAAATCAGCCTTGCCCTTCTCAAGAATCTTCTCCACCATCTCCGGTGTTCGTATCTTTCCGACTGTTTGTACCGGGATCTTAACCGATTCCTTAATTGTTGCAGCCAGATCATGCATGCATCCCTGCCCAAAGGCCATGGGGGGGGTGATGGCCCATCGTGATTCATATATACCAACCGAAATATCCAGATAATCTACCCTGGCTTCTTGTTCCATAAATTGGGCTATCCGAATCGATTCATCGATCTTTCTTGCCCCTTCCGCAAACTCATCAGCACAAAAGCGAAAATAGACCGGGTAGTCCTCTCCGACCTTCTCTCGTATGCGACGAACGATCTCCAGAGGAAATCGCATTCTTTTCTCAAAGGTCCCTCCGTATTCATCAACGCGGTGGTTCGTGTATGCATCCATGAACTGTGCAATGAGATATCCATGAGCCCCATGGACTTCCACACCGTCAAAACCAGCCCGTTTGGCTCGATCCGCTCCATTCGCAAATCTTTCTATAAGCGTCTCGATCTCCGGGATGGTCAGTTCCCTTGGTTGAACTTTTAGGAAGCCGCAAGGAATCGGTGACGGAGCAACAGGCGGATTTCCCTCTGTGATTGGCCAAGTGGTTTCCCTTCCCGAGTGCTGAATCTGCAAAATGGCCCTCGTTCCATGCACTTTAATCGCCTCAGATAATTCGCCAAAACCCCCGATAAACTTGTCATCATCGATCCTGGATTGAAGCGTCACGTTTTTGCCGACCGGGTAGTCAATTTGGGCGTTCTCGACGATAATCGTTCCGACTCCGCCCCTTGCCCTTTCCGCGTAATACGCGATCATTTGATCGCTCACCGCGCCATTTTCGGTGGCAAAATTGGTTGTGATCGGTGGTAGAACCAGACGGTTCTTAACAGTCATCTTATTAACGGAGGCTGGTTCGAACATTTTCTTAAACTGCATGCCTTTTCCCTCCCCGACATTTTCCGTTTCGAAGGTAGCCGCGACACGAATGATTTCACCTTTTACGATGCTACGATCCGTTGACAATGTAATGATACATGAAAAAAAGAGCTGTAGAGTATTGCAGAGAACAACAAGAATGACGAGCCAGATTCAAAAGGTCATTGTTCAATTTTTCACGGCTAAGAAAGATGGTGATTTTAACTAGTTGGATCTGTTGGATATTTATAGATTTAAGATTAGGCTTCGATGCTCAGAGCCAACAGAAAAGGAGGTTTCTGAATTGGCTCTGAATAGTTCCCTTAAGCCCATGACGAAGGTTACCGTGCGCACTTTACCGAACGTATTTCCCACTTCCTAACTTATGTCTGCTTATACCCACAAGCGCCAAGCCTTGAGGATGCCCGCTCGATAAATCGACAATCGGAACTCCCTTCTCATCGGGCCTTTAGCTACACTTGAAACGTCATTTTATTATTTGAAATATGTTTTCCTTATTTGCAAATACAAAAACCGATGTCAAGAGTTTTTTAGGAGGAATGAAATCGGCCGCTTCTCAGGCCTTTTGCTGCCTCAAAATGCCTTCCCTTGATCTTCTGGACTGGAGAATGTGGCGGATGACATTTGGTGATGAGCAAATGTCTGCCGTCCGTTCAGATCGGCCGAGTTCGGGTGTTTCAATACCTCTGTTGGCGGCGGCTAACTCCTTTGCGATATCTTTCATAAGAAACAATCCCTTTTTCACGTTACGGCGTCAGCTGTATCGCCATTTCAGCCAGATTTTCCACCTCCTCTTCAAGGCCTAATTCCTCTAGACAGGCTATGGTTGGAATCCCCCGTGGATCCCATTTTCTTAACACATAATACTTGCTTAACAATTCCTCCAAACGAACGGTGCTTCCTTTCGCGGGACCTTCCGGCATAGGCTCGTGTAGACTTCTCCAAGGAAGGCTGTCGTCAGGCCGGCCAAACCCCTCTCGGACATTGAAAAGTCGCTCCAGAGAAAAAATCCTCTTCGAAATAAGGTCTGCCTCGTAACGCTCGCCTGTGACGGCCTCCAAAATCTTCATACGGGAAGAATCGTCGAGGCCGTATCGTGAAAAAGAGCAAATTATCAAGGAATCCATAAGACAGTAACTGTTTTGATTCCTGTAAACCAGTTCGGGCTTCTCTTTGTTTGATGTGAAACCCAGCGCCCTTTCGCCTCCCAGGGTGGGCCCTGTTGAATGATGAGCGCCAGTGGGGGCCGTGGCATAGATGAGTCCCATACCTACCAGCGCCCTCGGATCATAGGCGGCAAATCCCTTGCCTTTCGTGCACATGGCGAATTTCACGGTCTCCTGACCAATCATCCGGGCTGCCCGTGCGGTTCCACCACTCAAAAGGCGACCAATTCCTTTATTTTGCCCAATAGCATCTATTGTCTCAATCAAAGCATCATCATTTCCAAATCTGAGGTCGATCCCCCCGGTGTCTGCCTTGGTTAGAATGCCCCTTTCATAGCATTCCATGGCAAAACCGACAACGTTGCCTGTTTCAATGGTGTCCATTCCGTAGAGGTTACAGAGACTGCTTGCCTTGGCAACAGTCTCGATATTGGTAATCCCACAATTGGTCCCCAATAATCCTATGGTCTCAAACTGGGGTCCCTGCAAGATGGTTCCCGTGTAAGGTCCGGCCTTGATCAAAGACAGTTTCCCGCAGGGCAGAGGACAACTGAAGCAAGATTCATCATGGAAAACCAGCCTCTCTCGAAATACTTCAGAATAAAGCTGCTCCACTCCCTCCAGTTTGCCCCCTGAGAAATTCCGCACAGGGATAATTCCCAGTTTGCTGGTAGTTTCCACGGTCATTGTGGTGCCCTTCCAGATTCGCTCAGGAAATCCTGGATGCGCCTTGATTTCTTTATATATCTCCCTCAAGAGCCCTAGAAACGTTCCTTTGTTCGGCACGTGGACACCCTGTCGACCTCGGGCCACAATGGCTTTCAACCGCTTTGCGCCAAACACCGCGCCGGTTCCCCCTCCCCCGGCTGATCTACCCCAATCATTGGTCACCGAAGCAAACAAGATCTTTTTTTCACCTGCGGGACCAATGGTCAAGCTCTTGGATCCCTTGAGGGCTTTTCGCAGGTCTTCCTCCGCATCCCATGTGCTCTTCCCCCAGAGATGACTCGCATCCCTGAGTTCTGCTGAACCATTTTCCAGGTAAAGGTAAACCGGGCTCTCTGACCGTCCCTCCACAACAACGCCGTCAAATCCGGCATATTTCAGTTGGGCACTGAATTCACCGCCCGACAAGCTCCGAGTATACGTACCGGTCAATGGAGATTTGGTGGCGACAACATACCGAGAGGAATAGGGAACCGCTGTTCCGTTTATGGGCCCGGTCAACACGTAGATGTTGTTGTCCGGCCCCATCGGATCAATGCCCGGCTCCAAGTCATCATACATCATCCTACATGCAAAACCTCGCCCCCCGATGTATTCCAGAGCCATTTCACGAGGCACAGTTACCACCTTGGTTGTTTTGTTGGTCAGATTCGCTCTTAGTATTTTTCCGCAGTAGCCGTTCACGATTCCTGCCTCTCCCTAACTCTCCTCAAGGCAAAGCGCATCACGCGGACAAAAGGATACACACAGGGGTTGTCCTCCACATAGATCGCACTTTTGTGCCGTTTCCTTTTCCTGATTTAAGTGGATCATGTGGTAGGGACATTCCTCCACGCAAAGTCCACATCCCACGCACTGGTTATCCTTCACCAACAAGGCATGTGTTACTGAGTCCCTTACAATAGCTCCCTCAGGACATATCTGCTCGCAGGGGGCAGGATTGCACTGTTCACAGACATGGGGAACGTCTACCGCATCAGGCAGAGTGCCCGGCCCGATGGAACGATTGATTTCAATCCGGATTCTTGCTCTGGAAGGATTGAATTCATCCTCATGCCAAAAGCTACAGATGAGTTCGCAGAGCCTACAACCACTGCAACGAATGGGGCTTGCAACAAGTCTTGCCATCTGTTTAACCTTCCCACTGAAAATGGAACAACAGTCATGCCGAGCCTTACTGCAGACGCACGCTATTTCATACCCTCAGGTGCTCTTTTGAAGTTTCACCATTTTTGAGATTTTTGATATCTTTCAAAGTTCCCTGTGCGATCACCGACCATTGTTCACAAAGGGCGAGAAAATCACGTGCGAATAAGATTGCTTTATTACCACGATCACGGCTGGAAAGCAGCTATTTGTTGTTCAACCCTGTCTGTGGTCCTCCGCGAAACTCATTCCTCGTCAAGGCACGTGCGACCGTTCGATAGCGTTCCGAACAAGCGCTGCGTAGCGATAGATAGCGTGGACGAATTTGCCATAGGGCAGCGTTGCGAACAGTGCAACCACCAAAGCAATATGTATGGCCAGCAAGCTCCCCATGGCGGACGACTCCCGGAAAACCAGCAAAACCATGCCGGTCAGGCTCGTTAGAAACAACAACAGCAAAAACCCCATATCCAGACTGAGCATATGCAACACCGCTGGCTCTGGATCCATACGCATCTTGAGATAAAGCAACCCTGCTGTTCCTATCAACAGAATTGTACCACCGGCCGTTCCCAGTATGACCGGCCAACTCCAAAGTGGGTATGGGGCATACCGATGCAAGAAGTGATGATAAGCCCCCGCAAGCCCAGTTGAAATAATACAGAGCATGAAACCATAAAATACGAGGTGATGAAGCCAGCGTCGGATGAAGCTGAACCGATCGTCCGGGTAGTTGCATCCGTAGCCACCGCCGTCCAGGTATCGGAGGCGCAAGACGTCCCAGACGGCATAGAGATTGACCTGAAGTCTGGTCATCGCACTTATGTTCGATCCCATTCCACGCCAAAAACTTACCATCTGCTTCGTTAGTACGGCAAGCACTCCGAACCCAAGTGCCGTGATCGGCAATACAAGAGAAATGTATGGAATAACAGCATAGAAGGCCCTCGCGCCTGCATAGGCTGAGAAAAGAGCCTTAGCTCCACGACTCGCGATCAAGAGAAGCAAAATCATCATAAAACACAATGCCGTGATCAATCCAACGGACAGGGGGTTCCGGCGCAACAAACCGGAGAACAGCGGCGGCCACGCAAACTCCCGATAGGTTTCGATTCTAAGTTCACCAAGACTTTTGGGAACATTTAAATCAAACTCGTGCGGTTGTGCATACTGACATGCATAATAGCATGCACGACAGTCGTGGCAAAGGTTGGCCAGGTAGATCAAATCTTCTTTAGAGAACGTCAGTCGCCGCTCCATGGCTGGAAATACTGCGCAGTATCCCTCGCAATACCGGCAAGCGTTACAGATGGTCATCACGCGTTCGGCTTCTTTAAGTACATTAGCCGCGAGCACAGCGGGCGGCCTCCTTTCCGGCAATCCGGCCAAACACTGTTCCGATGGTCATCCCGAATCCCGCCATGTACCCTCTGCCCAGAATATTCCCAGCCATAATTTCCCCCGCGGCAAACATATTCGGCACCGGCCTGTCGTCTTGCATAATCACTTGTGCCCGTTCGTTAACGGTCACCCCGAGATAAGTGAAAGTGATTCCTGGTCGCAAGGGATACGCGCAGAATGGCGGGGTATCCAGCGGAAGCGCCCAATGGCTCTTTGGTGGCACCAGCCCTGTCGTCGCGCAGTCGTCGAGAATAGAAGGATCGAATTTGCCCGGCCGGAGCGATTTGTTGTAGTTAGCGACCGTCGCTTCCAGCGCCGATGCAGAGAGGTCGAGTTTGGCGGCAAGTCCGCGGAGTGAATCGGACTCTATCGCGGCGAAAACTGAAGGCATGAACTCTCCTTTGGATTTTGAATCAAAAATGGAGTAGGCTGTTTGATTGGGTTGCTGCGCCACGAGCCGGCCCCAAATTGCGTAACGTTTCGGCCAGAAATCCTCTCCTTCGTCGTAAAAGCGCTGGCCGTCACTGTTGACGACGATTCCAAAAGGAATGCAGTCCAGCCGGGTGACAATTCCGCCGTCGGACTTAGGTGCGCGGGCGTCTACCGCTACAGCATGACACTGACGGGGATCACCGACCCGCTTCGCGCCATGGTCCAGCAGCTTGCGCAGTACCCGACCCTTGTCATAGGGAGTGCCACGGATGATAAAATTCTCCGCTGAGTCACCCCAGAATTGCTTCAGCCAGGAGAGGTCAGCCTGAAATCCACCTGAAGCCACAACCGCGGAAGCTGCTGTCAGCTTACGGTAACCGCCAGGTTCCTCAATGATCACATGAGAAAACAGACCGTCGCAAAATCCCAAGTCACTGACTTCACAGTCATAAATTATCTTGATTCCCAGCTTGTCTGCGGTGGTGTAATAGGCGTTCATCAGGGCTTTGCCACCACCCAAGAAATGGGCATTGGTTCTGGAAAGGTGCAGTGTACCGCGCAACGGTGGCTGGAAGCGACCGCCCTGCTGCTTCATCCACTCACCAAGAGATGCTGATTTACGAATGGTCAGGCGTGCCAGCTTCTCATTGGTATGCCCGCCCGTGACTTGCAGCAAATCATTCCAGAATTCATTTTCCAAGTACGGTCCTGTCAAGTGAGCATCACCACTCGTGTGCAGGTAGCGAATGTTGCGAGTATGACGACTGTTCCCTCCCCGTAACGCTTTGGGAGCACATTCGAGCAGCATCACCGTTGCACCGGCACGCCGTGCTGCAATGGCAGCACACAGCGCAGCGTTACCGCCTCCGACAACCAGTACATCGATCGTTTCCGACAAATCAACTGTTGAATGCCTGCGGGCCGCCTTATCAATCAACCTGAATCTCTTCGGTTTCATAAGAACAGATCCAATAGACAAAACTAAACCTCTCTTGTTCAAGGGTAAGTTATATTAGCTGCCCATGGCGTGTCAAGCACATCAACTGTGAGCCGGCGGTTTACCAAATTGAGAGTTACGATATAGAAATGGTTTCTTTCACTGGTTTGCTTGCACCGCAAATTCTTTCTGAAATCAGTCTCCCAGGGTGGAAAATTTCGAGATGACCGAAGGCGGGAAGGGCTAGAGTGTGAAGGACTAATAAGGGGACCAATAGAGGATCATAACCACTCGACATGTTTGCCTATCTCTATTGTTTCTAAAGAGATTCAGCGATATGAGAACGAGACACCCGAATCCGATCAGGTTGATCCAAATTATAAAAGAATTCGTCGATCAACTTTATAGCGTCTGCTATGCTAATCTCCATCTTCATTGGCGCTTCTCTTTTTTCTTTGGATGTTTTGCTCAACACCCTTTATATTGGTAACGCGATTTACCCTTGATGCCCAGAAGGTTACGCGTCATGACAGTCTGAAAAAGGACATCGAGTCGACAATCTCTGCCCTTCACCGAACTCTGGAGGTTTTCAAAATAACATTGCAATCATGAATACCTTCCCGCTCGTAATTGTCATTCTC
>CAZONI010000038.1:0-33786 GCA_964581175.1 uncultured Desulfobacteraceae bacterium | reverse complement strand
ACCAGACAGACAAATCAGCCGCCCGTATCTTGTTTCAGGCAAATGAGAATACTCCGACTCAGCGCTCCAAGATGTGCATGGAACAAGCGCCGTGGTCCAAACCGCAGATTCCTCCGCCGGTGCAGTGGATAAGACCCACTTTAGCACCTTTAACCTGGCGAGATCCAGCCTGTTCACGCAGCTGCCAAATGATTTCAGCCAACTGAGCCAGCCCCGTGGCACCGACGGGATGTCCCTTGGATATAAGACCCCCGCTCGGATTGACAGGAATAGGGCCAGTGATCTCAGTCGCTCCCTCGTCAAGGAGCTTGGGTGCCTCGCCATGGGCGCAGAACCCTAATGCCTCATAATAGAGGAGTTCGGCAATGCTAAAGGCGTCATGGACCTCTGCCACATGGACGTCCTTCGGTCCCAGTCCTGCCATTTCATAGGCCAGTTTTGAGGCACGCACGGTAATTTCCGGTACCGTCATATCACGGAAGCCGGGTTCGAATTTCCCCGATACCAAGACGGAAGCCCTGATTCGAACGGGTCGATTCGTGAACTGCCTGGCTTTGTCCATTGAGCAGAGTATTGCAGCGGCTGCTCCGTCTCCCGTCGGACAGCACTGAAATAGAGTAAAGGGATCTGCAATCATTCTCGAATTCAAGACCTGTTCAACCGTGGTAGGCTGCCTAAACTGAGCAAGAGGATTCATGGAAGCGTTTTTGCGGCTCTTCACCACCACCTTGGCGAGGTGCTCGGGCGTCGCGCCAAAGTCGGCCATGTATCGACGGGCGCGCATGGCATACAAAGCGGGCATGACCATCCCCTGGCTCACTTCCAGGTCCTCTCTTTCGAGAGGGAGAGTTCCCCCTCCCAAGGCCGAAAGCTTCTCCGAGCCGACAACAACGACCATATCATACAAGCCGCTCGCTATTCCCAGCCAGCCTTCGCGCAATGCACTTGAACCGCTTGAGCATGCATTTTCCATATTGTTGATTGGCATGCCCGTCATTCCAAGATCTTTCAGAATGCGCTGGCCCAATAAAGAGCCTCCCTTCAGGGTGCCCGAGTAACAGGCTTCGATGTCGTCCCGTTGTATGCCGGCATCCTTCATGGCGAGAAGCACGGCTTCTCTGCCCATACTGGAGAGCATACGCTCCGGATATTTTCCGAATTTTATCATTCCCACGCCGATTACAGCAACTTCTCTCATGGAAAACCTCCTAACTGGTATCGAGAGGAAAATCATAATGGTTTAAATTTGTAGCTCACTATTTCGTGCCCTTCTTCGTCGACACAGATTTTTCCCAGAAGCGTTTGGACATCCATATCCAACCTGATTTCTTCTGGATCCGTTGTGGTCAATTGCCCAAGCACCCTCACACCTTCCGAGAAATCCACATACCCGACGGCGTAAGGAGGCGAAAACTGCTTCGGAGCCACGTGGACGACGCTGTACGAGTAAAGTCTGCCTTGATTACTGAATCTCACCTTTTCCATTTGACCTTCTGCAAAGCACTTGGGGCAAATTTCCCTGGCTGGAAAGTAATTCTGCCCACATTTCCTACAATGACTGCCAATCAAATGAAGGACATCATTTTCCATTTCCCAATGGTCATCTCCAGGATAATAGACTTGTTCTTTCTTCTCCTTCTGTTCGGTCATTAAATAACCTCCTGTTCAGTGTTGATTACTATTGCTATATTATCTTGTCCTGTCTTAGTCTTTTGATTTTCTCCTCGGAAAAACCTAATCGTTCCCTCAAAATTTCGTCCGTATGTTGTCCGAGGGTTGGAGGAGCTTCATAGACTTCTTGGCCGATTTCAGACATTTTGATGGGGTTCCCGACCATCTTGATTTCTTCCCCCAGATGCTTGACGGGAACGACCATATCCCGGGATAAGACCGATGGGTCGCTCAATGCCTCCGCAAGATTATTAACCGGTCCGACGGGAACATCGCCTTTGATCAGCAGTTCAACCCATTCATCCCGATTTTTTTCCAAAAACTTTTCTTCGAGGGTCCCATAAAGCACATCTTTATTCTGCAATCGGGTGCCGAGAGAGTCGAACCTTGGGTCTTCCCACAATGGTCCGAGTTCCAAAGCCTGGCAGAGATTTCGAAAGAATTTGTCAGGGGAGGCTTCGACGGTTAGATACTTCCCGTCCTTCGCCATAAAGGCCCGAATCGGGATAGCGGATACATGCCCTGAACCGACTGGTTCGGGAATTAAGTTTTCCAGCAAATAATATTGGGCACGGTACGTCATCAAGGAAATCTGGGTATCGAGCATCGAGACGTCAATCCGCTGTCCTTTGCCCGTGAGTTGTCTGTAATACAGTGCGCCTAATACGGCAATTGCGGCGAACACGCCGCCGGCCAAATCGCCCATTGGGTAACCCAACCGGACCGGCGGTCGCCCAGGTTCTCCGGTGAAACTCATCACACCTCCCATGCCTTGCACCAGGAGATCAAAAGCCGGTCGGTCCTTATACGGGCTGTCCAATCCGAACCCGGTAACGGAACACGAGATTATCTCAGGGTTAATCTCCCTCAACGTCTCATAATCGATTTTGAATTTTTCCAACATCCCGGATCGGAAGTTGTCGTAAACCACATCGGAAACCTTGGCCAGGTCATAAAAGATTTGTCGCGCCTCTTCGTTCTTCAGATTCAGGGTCAGGCTTTTCTTATTTCTATTAAAACTAAGATAATATGCGCTCTCGCCCTTATGCTGATACTGGCGCACTGTGCGACTGAGCTCACCGCCCAACGGATTTTCAATCTTCACAACCTCTGCGCCCAGATCCGCTAGGAGAAGTGTTCCGTAAGGCCCTGAAATATATTGGGATATATCCAGGATCCTGACCCCTTTTAAAATATCTGCCATGTACAGTGTCTCCTCTTTGGAAAAATCAGATTTCACATGCGATCTTGAAGCCGCTTTCGATGGCTTCCTTAACGCCCGCGGGCTTCACTGCGTCTCCTACCGTAAATATGCGTTTGACGTAATTACGCAAGTCATGAATGTCAGGGTTATCGGAGACCATCCCTAAGGCAAGTACGACCGAATCGGCTTCGAAGAATTCCGGGTATAAATTCATTCGAATAGCCCTGGCACCTTTAGCAGTGATCTCCTGAACTTTGACTCCCGTTTCCAGCCTGATTCCCGCTTCTGTCAGCCTGTCAATGACAACCCAGCGGTTCATGGGACCATATTCGTGGCCAATGCGGGGAAGCATCTCAAGGATGGTTACATCCTTTCCTTGCTGACGGAGAAATTCAGCGGTTTCACACCCGGTGGTTCCACCGCCGACGATGACAACCCTGTTACCCGTTTGCCTCACGTTCGTCAGAACGTCTATGGCTGTGGAAACAATCTCGGAATCAATACCCGGCAGCCTAGGGTCTTGGGGTATGGCGCCTGTCGCCAGAATCAGGGCATCAGGTTTCTCATCTTCTGCATTTTTCCTGGTACACAGCTGGTTCAGTCTGACATCAACATGCAGCTTCTCAAGTTGAGTTGTGAGATAGCGGATGGTATTGTGCCACTCGGCCTTGTACGGAGGAACAGCAGCCACTGCGAGTTGTCCGCCAAGACGCTTGTTCTTCTCGAACAGGATAACCTTATGACCTCTCATTGCGGCGACACGGGCGGCTTCCATCCCGGCCGGACCGCCCCCAATGACAAATATGGTCCTACTATTTCCTGCCAGCTCAATCTTGAATTCATTTTCCCTTCCCGCCATGGCGTTTACGGAACATGACATGAATTTGTCGGCTACCACATCATCATAGCAACGGCAACAGGCCGTGCAGAGGTTGACATCTTCCACTCGACCTTCCTTCGTCTTTAGCGGCAGGTATGGATCGGCGATAAAAGGTCTGGCCATGCCCACAAAATCGGCCTTTCCGGTTTCGATGATTTGTTCCGCATCTACAGGATCGGTAATGCGTATTCCCGTGATAACGGGGATATTGACGACCTTTTTTATTTCCTCGGAAAGGTATACGAAAGCATTCCGGGGCACGCACATTTGCGGCAATGGCTCCCGGGACTCATACCACCGCGGATAAACATTGAGAGCATCAACGCCGGCATGTTCGAGCATCGGGGCGATTTCTTTCCATTTCTTGAGATCGAGCCCCCAAGGCACTGTATCAAGCCCGGGTATCCGGCAAATGATGGGAAAATCATCGCCGGTCTTTTTACGGATGTCGCGTACACTCTCGGTGATGATTCTCAAGCGGTTTTCGATGCTTCCACCGTATTCATCATTTCGAGTATTGGTAAACGGGTTCGTGAACAGATGGAGTACATTTCCTCCGATACACTGCAGTTCGACCGCATCAAACCCAGCTTCCCGAGCCCTTCTCGCCGCGTCGCCAATGGCACTTTGAATAGTCAAAATTTCTTCCAGAGTCAGCGGCCTGACCGGGGGCAGGTATTCGGCGAGGCTATACAGGGGGTGAAGTCCTTCCCTGGGAAAAACAACACTGGAAGGTCCAATTTGTTCAGCGGTTCCTTCCATTCCCTTTTTAGACCAATAACCGTAAGTGGCTAATTGAGCGGCCGCGAGTCCCTCATTATCGTGGATAGCTCGAACCCATTTCCTCAATTGCGGCACATCGTCGTCGCTATAAATATTTACTCGCCCGTAACCCGTTTTCCGACTAGGGAACAGGGTCTGCAGGGCTCCTGTGACTATAAGGCCAACTCCTCCCTTTGCTCTTTCTGCATAAAATTTTTCAAGTCGGTCGGATTCCTCGAAATCATATCTTGTGGTGACCGCGGTCATAACGAATCGGTTGGGTACCAGTAATTGTCCTATCTTGCAGGGCGTGAATAGTCTATTTGAAGGGGCCATACCCACCTCCTTTCATGCAAACCTAAATCAAATGCAAATTAATCAGGGAGAAATTACGTTAACGGATTTCTTATTCTTTGAATGCTCCATTATATCTTAATGCCCATACATTTTGGACGGCAGGTATAAGGAAATCTTTGGGAAAAACAAAAGAATAGCCAAGATGGGTATTTCCAACATCAAAAATGGAAGAACACCCTTGATCACATCGATTACATCGGCCTTTTCGCCGGCCGCGGCACTAACGACGAAAAGATTGGCTCCCACGGGGGGAGTAAGCATGCCCAGTTCGGCAACCTTGACAAAAATAACACCGAACCATATGCCGTTATATCCTAAAGCGGTTATGATAGGATAAATGAATGGAATCGTCGTTACCAACATAGAAACCGTTTCCATGACACAACCGAGGAAAACGTAGAGCATGCAAATGAATAACAGAATCATCCACGGAGGAATATTCCCCCTCCCTTTGCAGAGTTCCACCAGTTCCTGGGTAAACCCGCTCAATACCAGATGCCTGGCCAGGAAAAATGCGCCCAGAACGATTAACATGATAGAAGTTGTGCTTACCGCGGTTTCGATGCTGACTCTGCCGATCACCTCCCAAGAGACGCGCTTTTTAAACAGAGCAAGAACAAAAGCTCCCATGGCCCCGACGGCACCGCCTGCCGAGGGAGTGAAAAAGCCGGCGTAAATACCGCCCATTACCAGGAAAAAAAGCAAGAAGACAGCCCAAAGGTTAGCCAGTCCCCTTAATTTTTCCACCAAAGGGAATTGGACCTCGGGAATAGGAGCGAGCTCCGAGTTCAAGCGGCAACGTAAATAAATGAATATCAAATAGGCTGCGGCCGACACGGCTCCCGGCACAACTCCGGCAATGAGCAGGGCGCCGATGGACTCCTGGGTGCAAATCCCGTAAAGAACGAAGGTGATACTTGGTGGGATCATGATCGCGAAGGTGCCAACCGACGCAATACATCCCAGAGAAAAACTCTTGTCGTATTTATAGTTCAACATCGGAGGCAATGCTATTCTTGTGAATAGTGCGGCATTGGCCAGCGACGATCCCATAGTGGCGGCGGAAAGAGCACTCCCCATGGTGGTGGCCATCGCTAAGCCTCCGCGGACCTTGCCGAAAATCTTGTAAGCGGAGTCAAACGCATCTTTGGCTATTCCGGCTTCGGCGGCGAGATCTCCCATCAGAAAGAACAAGGGTATCAACGATATTCCGAAACTGGCAAATACAGAATAAGGCAGAGATCCAATGATACCGAAGGCTCCTCTGATGCCGAGATCGTAAATAAGGCCTCCTATTCCCACAATGCCCAGGGAAGCGGCAATGGGCACTCCTATGGCGGCCAAACCGACCATAACAGCGAGACTCAGAAATCCTACAACCAACGGATCAATCATTCCCCGCTTGCCTCGCTTTCATTCTTGTGAAGAACAGCCATGATAATCTGTATGATGAGAGCAAGCGACATGGTAATAAAGCCGAAAGCCAGCATAATTTTCCCGGGAAACCAGTACACGATGATTCCGACATTCACAGACTCCAAATGTCTCAGACTGTATATCGCCTGCACGCTAATCCGCCATGACAGTATGGAAGAATAAAATAGTACAAAAACCGGAACAATAATCTCCTGGACATATTTTTGACGTTTGGACAAATAACGGCCCAGGAGGTCCATACAAATGTGCCTACGTTGAAGGGTCACATATGGCAGTGGCAATGCGATACAAATGACATTCAGAACCTCAACCCAGTCAACCATGCCAGGAAGACCCAACCTTAAAATACTGGAAAAGATATCGATCAAAATCCATACGGCCATAGCCACCAAAACAGAGAACCCGGTGATCGCAAGGTATCTCGCCGTCTTCTCGAAAGGTGTTCGCGTAAGGGCATCCATACCTTCTCCCCCTCATTCCTGATTACCTGCACCTAGCTCAGCGTCTCGACCGTCTTTGGAACGCGTTCCTTTTGTCTAACAGGAGATTATATGTGGATGGAATCCGCCGGGAACAAGAAGATCAACCATCGCAAAGGCGCCATGGGACACGACATGAAAGCGCTCAGCCTGCTAGTGGATCCGTCACTTTCGGTCACGCAAAGCTGTTCATGTATTTGCTGACGGGAATTGCAAAATTATGGCAGCAATTATTGGAGATCGAACGCCGGGAATGAAACCCCATAAAAGTACTCACGAACACCGGTCCGGATTCGGCTTTGAAACAAAATGATTGCATTTCAGATGATCGTTCTTGCCCAGAATTTCCCTGCCGATGTCAATATAAATCTCTTCATAAAATCTGTGACATCGGCAGGGCATTCAGAGCAGGATTCTATTTCCGGATTATTGGTATTTCCATTGCTTTCCGGCATTCAGATATTTTGTTTCGTATTCATGGTTCAATTCTTTCCAGCGCTTTACAAATCTATCCGCCACCTCAGAAGGAACCTTGTTCTGAATGATATACTTTCTGCAATGCTCGTATGGGTCTCCTGCTCTCTGAACGATCTCCTGAAAATCCTTTTTGTTGAAGTCTAAAAATTGAACCCCTTGGGTCTTCAACTTCTTGGTAAAAAGTTTTTCGTTATCCATCAGGGTTTGCAGATCGTCGGCACCCCATTCAGTTGCTGTTTCCTGCATCATTTGCCTCAACTCAGGAGTTAACTTCTTCCATACGTCCAGGTTGATACAATTCGCCCACCCCAGAACCGAGCCGATGGGAAAGCCGATGTATTTGCCGATTTCTTGAAGCCGATAGGTTGCGATGGCGGGTACCCCCAACAAAACTCCATCTGTGACTCCCCGCATGAACCCTTCATACACGTCCTGCATGGCCTGAAAAACCGGCACTGCTCCGGCCGCTTTTATCATTCGCGCGGGATAGTCACCGCCGATAATCCTGATTTTCATCCCTTTCAGATCCGCTAAGTCTCTCACCGGCTTCTTAGAAATTAATTTGTATACGCCAAGGGAAGACCGATTGAGGCAGTAGATGTTTTGCTTCTCAAATTCTCCTTGAAGCTCTGGAATATCTCGGATGAGACTTCTCCAGGAAAATAATGCTTCCTGCACCGTGTGGTTCAGAGGAAAATATGTCTGCAACGCCGCATTCATGGGGAAAAGGCTCGTATAATAAACAGGAGGGGTGCTGATCATATCAATGCTTCCAGTCCGGCAAAGATCAACCAGATCCTTTGTCTGTGCGATCTCACCCACAAAATACATTTTGATCTTAATTGCCCCTTTGGATCTCTTTTCGATGGTCTTAGCCCACTTCATCAACGGGGGTATGGAATCCGCGTCTCTCGGTTGAAAATTTGCCCATCGCAGAACCAGAGGTTTTTGTTGTGCCGCGTTGACTGAAAAGGGTTGAAAAACAACCATCGTTAGAACCAGTAGAAACAGGAAAATCAGACGGGTGTTGTTCAGTTTCTTTTCTACGCCTTTGCCCTTGAACATTTGATTGCCTCCTTTTCGTTAGGGGAATACTTAATACAAAAACCCACCTTGACGAGTTACGGTAATAAGTTCACTCAAATGCACCTCCGCATAGAAACCCATATTCCGGATCTCGGGAGCCTGCTAAATCATCCGAAAGGACCGGTTTTGCCTTCTACAGTTTGTCCCATTATATTGGACAACGTCCCATTTACTGCGTGTCTACCACACTCTCGGCGAACTGTCAACAATAAAAGTCTGTTCGTTTCAAGGTCCGGGTTACCGGCAGAGAAAAAGATCTTTAAAATGGGGTAAGACTCGCAAAATTCAGAGCTATATCTAAAATCAAGTGCAGAACCTACTCAGTCGCCGGACCGGAATGTGCATGTGCGCCTCTTGCTTGAAAAGCGGACAATGGAGCAGAATTCATAGGTTAGACTGTGGGATACAAGAGCTTTGTTTGTCTTGGGTCGTTGAGGCAAGAAGATTTCTCGTCTGATTCCTCCGTTGAGTGCGGTGTATGATGTCCTAATAGATGAGAAAGCTTTTCTGCTCCTTCCTTGACCAAGAGATGGATGGTCGTTTCCATATCTGCCTGAAAGCGATAGGAAGGAATGGTGACCAACAGGCTGCCGATAACGCAGGAATCGGAATCGAAAATCGGGGAGGCAATTGCGACGGCTTCAGGCGTCCGCTCTCCATGGGATATCGCCCAGCCCGTGCGCCTGAGCTCCGCTAATTGCTTCCGCAATTCAATAGGGTCCACCACGGTATGATCGGTTATCCGCGTGAGGCCGGAAGCGATGATTTCTTCAATCTCATCTTCGGGCAGGAAAGCTAAGATCACCTTACCGCTCGCTCCAGCATGCATGGGCAGCTTATCTCCGATGGGTATATGATAGCGAATCAGTTGGTCGCATTGTACCTGTTCGGTAAAAATGACCTTGCGTGTCAAACGGTCGTAAAGGGCTAATATTGCACTCTCGTTGCATTGACCGACAATCAGTCTCATGATCCGTAAAGCCGTTTCTCGAAAGTCTGTCTCCTGTAAAATGGATCGCGCAATACGAACCATATCAGGTCCCCAGGCATATTCCTCTGCTTGCGGGTCATACGTGAGTATCTTATTATCAGCCATAACCTTACAGAGACGATGAACTGTACTGCGAGGAATACCCACTTCAGCGGCCAACGCTCTGATATTCCATTGCATACCTTGCGCGGCGACAAAGCGGAGAATGCGCATCATCTTGCCGATCGTTCCTGCCCTTATCTCATCCATTTTTCTGATACCCTGAATGAAATTTACCGCTGCTTGGTGTCGACGCCAAGGGCTCGTTCCACCCTGGCGCGACCTTTTCGGATGAGAGCCCCATTCGCGTGCTGAAGGCGCCAGTCCCAAATACTGGGAGGCTGTCCCAAAAATTCGTCTAGCATGACCTCTCGGGATTGTCAAGAAGCCTTTGCTATTTTTTACGATGCTCCAAGGGCGCACCAATGCGGGAAAAGCCAGAAGGAACCTGACAAAAGGGATTGACAGGCCCCTTTTAAAAATCGGAGGATAAAAGAAAAATCCACCCCGAAAGGAGGGAAAAGAATGCGGATCAAGGTGAACGACACTCGAATACAGTATGAGCTGAGCGGAGGGAAAGACAAGCCATTGCTGATGATGAGCCATTCTTTAGGCTCCAGCCTACGGATGTGGGATTATCAGATGGAAATACTGGAACCTCATTTCAGAGTTCTTCGTTATGATCTTCGAGGCCACGGAGGCAGTGAAGCCAAACCCGGACCCTACACCCTTGAACTGCTGAGCGAGGACGCGGTGACTTTATTGGATGAACTGAAGATTGAGGCGGTGCACTGGCTTGGCATCTCTATCGGCGGTATGATCGGTCAGTGCATGGCCTTGAATCATGGTCATCGGCTTCGGAGCCTGGTCTTAAGCGACACGACTTCCCGTATGCCGCCGGAGTCACAATCAATTTGGCAGGAAAGGATCGATAAGGTGCGCGCCGAGGGAGTTCAGGCCTTGATCGAGAGCACCATGCAGCGCTGGTTCACGCCTTCATTCCTGCAAAAGAACCCGCCCGAACTGGCCGTCATCAAAAAGGAGTTCCTTGCCACCACCCTGGAGGGGTACATCGGTTGCAGCGAAGCGATCCGAAAACTCGACTATATCGATCGATTAGGTGAGATTAAACTCCCCACCCTCATCATCGTGGGTGAGGATGACCTCGGTGCGCCCGTCGCCGCTTCAAAGGCTATACACGAACGTATTCCCAATTCAAAACTGATCGTGATACCTTCCACGTGCCATTTTCCCAATGTGGAGCGGCCCTCGGTTTTCAACGCAGCCTTGATCGAGTTCTTTGAGTCGAGGTCAGATGATTTGTAAGCGGAGGGTCCGGCTTACGCTGAAACTTTGTTCCGGATGGTTCGTGTGTCTATGAAGACAATCTGCTCGATGACCCAGAATACAACAGCCGCCGCGGCATAGCCGGTGCCGAGCAGGCAAACTCCCACCCATCCGTGGGAACTGTATACTGCAGCGGAGCTTGCGGATCCCATGGCACCGCCGGCAAAATAGCTCGTCATGTATGCAGTGGTCAGCCTGCTCCGTGCCTCCGGCTGCAGGCGGTATATTTCGCTTTGGTTTGTGATATGAGTTCCTTGCACGCCGGCGTCTAGGATAAGGATACCCGCTACGATCGGGAACAAATGAGTTGTTCCAAAGATCATCAGAAGAAACGCTGCCAGATTGAATCCAAGAAGCACAATAGTCGTTTTGTTGGACATCCCCTTGTCTGCCAGCCTTCCGGCAATGTTGGCGGCAACAGCGCCGACCGCGCCGACAAGACCGAAAAGCCCGATGATGGCGTCTGAAAAATGGTACGGCGGACCGGCCAGGAGAAATGTCAGGCTTGTCCATAGGACGCTGAAGTCTGCAAAAACCAGCGCACCGTAAACTGATCTTATCTGCAGGATTTTTTCAGCTTTCATCAGATGGCCTACCGAGGAGAGAAGTCGCGGATAGCTCATGTTCGAGCTGTGCCTGTAGGTAGGAAGGGACCTGGCAAGAACCAGCGTGATGCCGAGCACCATGAACGCGCCGAAACCGAACACGGCTCGCCACCCGGCCAGCTCTGAAATGAATCCCGCTAGAGTTCTCGCGCAGAGGATGCCGAGGAGTGTCCCGCTCATTACCTCGCCGACGACCTTTCCGCGCTCCTGGTCTTCGGCGAGGGTTGCTGCGAACGGCACCAGGATTTGCACCACCACGGAAGTCACTCCGACGACGAGCGAAGATGCGATAAAGAAGTGGATGGACGGCGATATGGCTGCGATTACAAGAGAAACGAAGACCAGCAGCGAAATTGAAACGATGAGTCTTTTTCTTTCCAGCAGGTCGCCCAGGGGCACTACAAAGACCAGTCCCATCGCGTATCCGATCTGTGTAAAGGTGACGATCAATCCCGCCGTCGTAGTGCCTGTGCTGAAGGCTTTCGCGATGGTCTCCAGGAGCGGCTGGGCCCAGAACATATTCGCGACGCTCACACCGCACGCGACTGCCATGATAAAGACAAGCCTTGGGCTGAGGGCCGTCGTTCCGTCTTCTCTTTGTATGTAGACTTGAGGTTGCGGATTGTCCTGGCGTTCTTTGTGTTTCACGATATTACACGGCTTCCGATTCGGTTCGCATGACTTCGGTCTTGATTAAACCCTCCACCTTTGATGGACCCTGATAGGTTGCAACTATCCGAGGAAAACTAATATTAGGTACTTTCTCCGGAAAAGTGCTAAAGAAAGAGAAGGAGGAAGAACCTATATAGAATCAATAAAGTTTATCGCATGTGAGATGGGATTCCAAATATTTTATTGTAACCCAAATCCATTTTTGTCCGACTAATTTGTACGTAGAGGGAGACAAGCCTTGCGGAGAAAATACTGTTGGCTTGTCCGCAAAATAGGCTCTTGAGAGTATTGTCTTCATCTCACAACTAAACTACCCTGTTTCAAAAACCGGTTTTCGGATCAACACCATAATCCTTAATACGGAAAGGGAAGAAATATGAAAACTGTGATTTCAATCCTGATAACACTGGCTGCGTTAAATTGGGGGATTTGTGGATGGTCAGCGGAGCAGCCGCCTCCGACGCCCGCGGCGGAGCAGCCGGAGGTTTTGACCAGCGGGCCGGTGAATGAGGCGTTTGCGGAGCCGGTGAACCTGGAGAACCAGCCGGGAATTATTGCGCCAACCCAGCCGCCCGCCAATATAGAGGAAGTTCCGCCCGCTGACAGGCCTGTAGGTGATGAGTTTGTCTGGGTGCCCGGCTACTGGGGATGGGACCCTTCAAGAAACGGCTATATCTGGGTGAGCGGCTGCTGGCGTGCAGCCCCCCCGGGGAGGTACTGGGTGCCGGGATACTGGACAGCCGCTGCGAGAGGCTGGCAATGGGTGGCGGGATTCTGGTCGCCTGTGGCCAATAACGAAATCGAGTATCTTCCTGAGCCGCCCGCTCTGACGGACGTCGAACCGCCGGGACCGGCGCCTTCTCCTGATAGGATCTGGGTGCCTCCATGCTGGTACTGGAACCACGGCCAGTATATTCGGCGGTCGGGATACTGGGTGCGAGCGAACCCGGACTGGGTGTGGGTGCCTTCGCACTATTTGTGGACGCCGCGCGGGTATGTCTTTGCCGGTGGACACTGGGATTATTCGCTCACGCGGCGAGGGGTGCTGTTTGCGCCGATATATTTTCCAAGGCATTTCTATGAACGGCGGGGGTTCTCGTATCCGCTCAGTATTGTAGTGGATGTAGGAAATCTGGAGTTCGGAATGTTCGCCTATCCGCGCTACTCTCATTACTATTTCGGGGATTACTACGGTAACAACTTCATCCGCATCGGTATGTACCCGTGGTTCGACTGCGTGAGCCGGCATACTTGGTACGATCCGATTTATTTTCATGACCGGTGGCGCTATTCCAAAAGAGAGCCGCGATGGGAGGAGCGCCAGCGGCAGGACTACAGGCGCAGGCTGGCGGACAGACGTCTCCGGCCGGCGAGGACGTACCGTGAGATGGAAAGCCGCATTACCAGGATGCCTGAATCGCAGCGAAGGGGCTTCAGGTTCGCTGAACCGATGAGGACAGTAGTCACCAGAAAGACGACTGCGATGAGGTTCGAGCCGATAAAAAGCTCAATGAGAAAGCAAATAACGAAGCAATCAGCCGATGTCCGCACGTTCAGGGAGCAGCGCAGCAAATGGGAGTCACAGGGACCCGGTGCGAGGAAAGGTCAGCCGACCATAGAGCGTGTTCCTGCGGCCGAGCGCCGAAGAACGGCCGAACCTACAATGGAGCGAAAAGGACAGGAGATGAAACCCTCCGGGCGCGAGAAAGTTGCACCCGCTCCCATTCAGCGAAGGCAACCGGAAGCTGCCCCGACAGGGGGGAGACAACGACAGGTCCAGCCTCCTGAGCGCAAACAAGGGGCGCCTGCTCAGGCGCAGGGAGAGCGCAAAAAGCCTGAGATGCAGCCCCAGGAACGTCAAGAAAAGCCGTCGGCAGAGAGAAGAGCTCCTGCAACTATAGCGCGGCCAAAGGAAAGGCCGGCTTCTGTTTCTCGACCTGAAAGTCCGCAGAGAAACTCAGAGAGGGTAAAGGTTCCGACGCCGCCTGTTTCCAGCAAAAGGGGTGGTCTGTCCACATTCAGGAAAGGTCCGCCTTCCCAGCCGGCTGAAGAACGAAAAACCGAGAACAAGAAAGCTCCCAAAAAGAAAGAGAAGGAGGAGCAAAAAGGAGGCGAGCAGCGCAGGGGAGGAAGCGACCGCGACAAAAATTAGCTGATCCGGGTTGAAAAAGGAGGTCAGGATGCCATGGCCGCTGCGACCATGGCCCGGACGTTTTCAAGCCTGGCATTGGGAGGTATATCGCAACCGGATTGAAGGATAAAGCCTTCTGGTCCGAGCTCCTGAATGAGCCTGGTGCAATACCGGTCCTCATACGGGCTCACTGATGACAATTTCGATTCCCTTTCTACTCCAGCCCACCGACGGCCTGCTCCACCGCGTTTACGATTTCACCGGATACCACAAGTTGCTGCACGAGCTCTATGTCTTTGTAGAGGGGTCTGTCCTCTTCCGCGTGGGGAATATGTTTTCTGACTATCTGATGAGCGATTGCGGTCCCTCTTCCCGGCTTGAAGGGATGAAAATCAATCCCCTGCGCTGCGGTCAGCATCTCGATGGAAAGCACGTATTCCACATTGTGGAGGATTTTCCAGGCATGGCGGGCCGCGATGCTCCCCATACTGACATGATCTTCCTGTCCTGCGGAGGTGGGGATGGAGTCAACGCTCGCGGGATGGGCCAGGACCTTGTTTTCAGAGACCAGAGAGGCTGCAGTATACTGGGAAACCATGAATCCCGAATTGAGCCCGCTGTTATGGGCAAGGAACGGGGGCAGTCCCGACACATGGGGGTTAACCAGCCGGTCGATCGTCCTTTCCGAGATATCTCCTATCTCAGCAAGTGCGATGCCCAGGTAATCCATGATAAAGGCCAGATTTTCTCCATGGAAATTACCCCCGGAGATAACCTCCTCCGCGTCAGCGAAGACCAGCGGGTTGTCTGTTGCCGAGTTGATCTCCACCTGGAGGACCTTCTGCGTGTAATCAATGGTCTCCAGTATGGGACCATACACCTGCGGAATGCACCGGAGGGTGTACGCATCCTGTACCTTTTCACAGTTCTTGTGGGAAGCGATAATGTCGCTGTCCGCGACAAGCTTCAGGATGTTCGCCGCGCAACGCAATTGCCCGGGATGGGGGCGGACCGCATGGATTTTTTCGTCAAAGGCCTTTGCAGTCCCTTTCAGGGCCTCCAGGCTCATGGCGCCGGCGATCTGGGCGTTCTTCATCAGGAGGGATGCCTCCGTCGTTACCAGGCACCCCAGCGCCGCCATGACCTGCGTGCCGTTTATCAGCGCGAGGCCTTCCTTGGCCTGCAGGCTGAGCGGTTCGATGCCGGCCCCTTCGAGGACCGGCAGAGAAGGAACGCGGGCGCCCTGCACAAGGCATTCCCCCTCGCCGATCAGAACCAGGCCCAGGTGTGCCAGGGGGGAAAGGTCCCCGCTGGCGCCCACGGATCCCTGGGCGGGGATATAGGGATAGATCTTTTTGTTAAGCAGTGCGAGCAGCGTTTCGACCAGACGGATCCTGACTCCGGAAAAACCCTTGGCAAGGGCATTGGCGCGGAGAAGGATAATCCCCCGTACCACGTCCTCGGGAAATGGCGGACCAACATTGGTCGCATGGCTCTTAAGAAGATTGTGCTGGAGTTTTTCAACGTCTTCAACCGGTATGCGTTGGTTTACCAGTTCGCCCACGCCTGTATTAATGCCATAGACCGTGCGGCCTTCCTTCAATATCTTTTGCACAAACGCCCTGGATCTCTTTATCCCTGCCTTCGAAGCCTCATCCAGGGCCGCTTTTGCTCCTTCGCGGCATACCCTTGTAACGTCTTCGATGCTCAGGGAGTTTCCATCAATGCATATCATCTCATTTCTCCTCAAGACCGGCACAATCTCCTTGACGCCGGGATTGTGATACCGGGGACCCGCCCGCAGGTGGGGATGTCCGGGCGAAACGCGGATAAAAATATTCATTCATAGATTAAAACAGGAACAGAGGTTTAAGGATAGATTCAATTGAATAGAAAATCCACACTTTTCAGGATTCCGGTTCCGCGAAAAGATCCTCATTGAGCGGGGGTAACAGGCCGATTTCGCTGCCTGCACGGAGGAGTTCCCGGATCGCCTGTCTCCCTTCCATACCCAGATCCTTGCTGAAATCGTTCACATAGAGTCTGATATGCTCCCGGATTACCCCGGCCTCCATTTCCTGAGCGTGAGCACAAATATACTCCCGGAGCCGGGAAGGGTTTTCCCACGCGAATGTGAGGCTTCGCCGGATCAAGGAACTGATCTTTCCTGCAGCCGTTTCACCCAGGTCTCTTCGGATCGCGATCCCGCCCAAGGGGATGGGGAGGGATGTTTTCTGCTCCCACCACTCGCCCAGGTCCAGGAGACACCTGAGGCCGTACTTCTGGAAGGTGAACCTGCCTTCGTGAATAATGACCCCGTACGCACAATCCCCCTTTTGCACGGCCGGCATGATCGCGTCAAAGGGCATGGAAAGGACCCGGGGACATTTTCCCAGGAACAGCGAAAGCAGGAGGTGAGCAGTGGTTAGTGTTCCGGGAACCGCTACCGCCGACTCCGCCATGGTTTCAAGTTTTGCGCCGGGTCTGGCGACAATGAGCGGGCCGCAGCCCCTGCCGAGGGCGCCACCACTCGAGAGCAGAACGTAATCCTTGAGGCAATGGGCCAGCGCGGCAATGGATATCTTCGTCACATCAAGACGTTTTTCAGCGCAGAGCCGGTTCAGGGTCTCCACGTCTTCCAGCCGCACGGTAAAAGCGAATTCGCCCGGATCAATCATCTTGTTCGCCAGGGCGCCGAAGATGAAAGTGTCGTTCGGGCAGGGAGAGTAGGCGAGAGATATATCCATCAGATAATTCCTTTTTCGATGATGATGAGGACGCCTTTTTGGGCGTTTTCAAAGGCCCGGTCCAGTTCCCAGGAGTCCCTGTCTGTGTTCCCCACCATATTGCTTATGGCACGCAATTCCACCATGGGGACCTTGTAATAGCCGCAAAGAGCTGCTGCCGCAAAACCTTCCATGTTCTCCACGAGTGTCCCGTATCCGGCCCGGTACAGGAACGCGGTTTCAGCCCGGGATGTCACGGTGGCAACGGTAAGAAAGGGTCCCTTGAAGATCCTGGTCTTTTTCTCCCCTCTCTCCTTCAGGAGGGCACGGTGAACATGCCTCGCGAGCGCTTGATCCAGCTCGATGCGGTTCTCCAGGAAGCCGAGAGGATGAGGAAGACCCGGTGCTGCCCCGTCTTCCACTCCGAGCTGGCCAAGGATTTCCTCGGTGGCAAGGGCGATGTCCCCTACTGACAGGGCAAACCCTTCAAAACCTCCCCCACAGCCGGTCACAATCAGTACCTCGGGAACGTGCCTGCTGAACACCGCGCCCAGGGCACCGGCCATGTTGACGGGACCCGGCCCTGTCACCAGAGAAGACACCTCCCTGCCGCAGATTCGGCCGGTCAGGAGTTTGACATGTCCGGCAGGGATGGTTCCTCTCCCGGACAAGCAATCGTTGATAAGGGAGAGTTCGGCAGGGACAGCGGCTGCTATGAGCAGGGAAGGGTGAGAGATCATGTTGATTTCTCCCGGTTTTCCAGTCCTCTTCGCAGGAGCGCCACTATTTCTCCGGCCCAGGCATGGGTCTTTTCAGGGTCCGCATCCTGCAATCCAAGCCCGGCGTCCAGGTGTTCAAGCATATGGGCCTGGAGAAAACGGTCCAGGACCGCATCCAGCAGGAATGCGGTGTGAGCGACGTTAAGAGCCGGGTCCACCTCCCCGCGCCTGATTCCCGTTTTAATGAGATCGGAGAGAAACTCAAAGGACTCCCTTCTCAATGAAGAGAGCATCCTGGAGCAGAATCCAAGGTTGCCCTCAAACTGGATTTTCGCATAAAGGGTGTAGATTTTCGGGTGTTTGCGCACAAACTGCACGCCCGAGGTGAGGATGGTTTCCAGCCGGTGGAAAAAATTTTCATCCGCCGTTTCCGTGCGGACGGCCTTGAGGTGGTCCTTGACGATCTCAACGGAACGCGAGAACACGAAACTGAAAAGGCCCTGTTTGTCGCCGAAATACTGGAAGATGGAACCCTTGGCTATCCCTAGGTTTTCCACCATGGCATTGATGCTTGCCTTCGCATATCCCCTGGCCGCAAACTCCCGGACGGCTTCCCGGAAAATCTTCGATTTCTTTTTCTGATCCAGCTTGTCAAATGTCTTCAGGGCCATAGTCTCTCGCCTCCTCCAGGGCCTCCTCGATTTCTCTCTGATCAACGTCCGAGAGTATCACGACCTCTCCTATCTGTTTCGGAAGGACGAAAGGGACCCGGCCCGCACGCTTTTTCTTATCGAGCTCCATCGCGTCCAGCACCGCCTTGTTCGTGACGGCCTTCCACTGGTTTTCGGGAAGGAAGCGGGTGACGACCTTCTCGACTCTCCCGAAGGACTCGGGGGAGAGAATTCCCCGCCTCCTTGAAATGAGCGATGCGGTCAGGATACCCACGGCGACCGATTCCCCGTGGCGAAGCAGCTTGTAGTCGGTTGCCGTTTCCAGTGCGTGGCCGACCGTGTGTCCCAGGTTGAGAGTCATCCGCGGACCTTCCTCCCTTTCGTCCTGTTCAACGATGGTCAGCTTCACTTTCAGTGCCTGCGTGATCATTTCTTCTGCGTGACTGTTCCAGGATTCACGAAAAACCTCGGCCTTCTCTTCAAAGCGCCGGAAAAGCGCTTCATCTCCTATGATGGCGGCCTTGACCACCTCTGCCAGTCCCGATCTGATATCTCGATCGTCAAGGGTATGGAGAAAATCCGGATCCACCAGAACCAGGTCAGCGTGATGGAAGCTCCCCAGGAGATTTCGCCCGCCCTGATGGTTCACTGCTACTTTGCCGCCGATGCACACATCCGCCTGGGAGAGGAGGGTGGTTGGAATGGAGGCATAGAGGATTCCCCGCATGTAGATGGAGGCGAGAAATCCGGCGAGATCGAGGATGACCCCGCCCCCCAGGGCGAGGATGGCATCCCCGCGCTCGAATCGCCTTTCCGCGAGTCGCCCTGCCAGTTCGTGGACTCGAGAGAGGGACTTGCTTTCCTCGCCTTCAGGGATCTGAAAAACGTTGACGCGGAAGCCGGGGATGTCCAGCGAATTATCGAGCAGGGCGCCGTGGAGTGTCCACACCCTGGTATCGGTGATCAGTGCGATTTTCCGGCCTTTCACCATCGGCGCCAGGTAGTCGCTCGCCTTTTGAACCACGCCTGATCCCACAAAAACCCGGGATACGGCGGGCAGGGCTCTGGTATGCACGGTCAGCGTAGTCATTCCGGGATCTGCCTTCCAACGGCTTCGGCCACTGCCTTCATTTCCTTCATCAATCGGATGAATGAGGGCGGATCAAGACTCTGTTCACCGTCCGACAGGGCTTCATCCGGATGGGGGTGGACCTCTACCATAATCCCGTCTGCACCGGCAGCCACTCCGGCCCGGGCAATAGGCAGGACCGTATCTCGATCACCGACACTGTGGCTTGGGTCCAGGATAACGGGCAGGTGAGAGAGGCGGTGGATCACGGGAATCGCGGAGATATCAGGGGTAAAACGGAGGTCGTTCTGAAATGTCCGGATGCCTCGCTCGCACAGGATGACTTTGGTGTTGCCTTCCAAAAGGATGTATTCGGCCGCGGAAAGCAATTCTTCGATGGTGGAAGAGAGTCCTCTTTTTAAAAGTATTGGCTTGTCCAGCCTCCCCAGCTTTCTGAGAAGAGGATAGTTTTGCATATTTCTCGACCCTACCTGGAAAATGTCAATCCGATCGTGGAGAGCGTCGATGAGTTCGAGATCGAGGATCTCCGTCACGCTGAGAAGATTATTGGCGCGTGCCGCGTCTACGAACATGCCGAGTCCTTCCATGCCCATGCCCTGGAAGCTGTATGGGGATGTCCTGGGTTTAAAAAGACCGCCCCGCAGAACATGGGCTCCCACGCTGCTCACGGTGCGCGCCACGGTGTGAATCTGGTCTTCGGATTCAACAGCGCAGGGCCCCGCAATGATGAGCAGGTCGGAGGTTCCAAGCCTCGCCGGACCGAGATCGATGACTGTGTTCTCAGCCTTGTGGGTACGGCTCACCAGATGAAATGAGTGCTCAGATGGTTTCATGGTGTGTCCCCGCAAAATACTCCAGAGGAACCCGATGTTCGAGGTGTCCCATTTCCCGCGCCTGATTGAAAAAGAGACGGAGCCCTCCCTCGTGCTCCTTGTCCAGACTATAGGAAAGTCCGCGGAAATAAGCCTCCATGACATGCTTACTGATTCCAAGCTGCCTGGAGGTCTGCCCGCTGATTGCCGAGAGAGAGGCCAGTCCTTCATTGCGTGAAATGCTGAGAGCCGCGATTGTTTCGGCGACAAGTGCGGGCTCCCGTTCGGCGAATTGCCTGCGGACCGCCCAGACGGCGAAAACAAAGGGCTTTCCGGTCCATTCTTTCCAGAAAAGCCCCAGGTCCGTCTTATGATGTAGACGGTTTTTATTCGCCAATCGAAGCGCCAGGTCGCCGATAACGAGGACTCCGGAAATTCCCCGGTCATCTATCACGTGCGGGCTTATCTGTCCCTGCTCAATCAGAGGAAAAACGCCCTCGTGACGGAGGCAGAGCTGCAGGAGTTCCACCGAGGTTTCCGATTCCTCGGACGTCACGATCCGCCTTCCGGTCAGGTCTTTCAGGGGTGCTTTACTCAAAAGGAGTACGCTCATGACCGGACCATTTGACGCGATCGAGAACCCTTGGACTATCATCAATCTGTCGAAATATTTAGCATAACTTATTGATGATATAGGACTTATATCAAGCATATCGTTTGCGAGCAGGTGATTCAAAGTGCTGGGCGGCGCCTCGGTGATTTTCAGAAACGACGGGGGCTGTTTTTCCCTGAAGCCCCAATAGACGGGCAGGACATTTGCGTACGAGATCTGACCCAACCGGACCTTCATATCGCCCACTCCACTGATCCCTGCAAAACTCCTTCAGTCAGGGTCTCAAGCAGTGACCCGGCATTGCCCGTCCGAACAGGGACATAGAGCATGGCCGCCTGCTTTCCCGGATCCAGTGTTCCCCATTCCCTTTCCATGTGCAGTGCCCGGGCCCCGTTGACCGTCCCCATGGCAATGATTTCATGCGGGGGGATGCCCGGGATCTCTCGTGCCAGGAAACGCATTTCCGCAAAGAGGTCAAGCGAGGAGACGCTGGCGAGGCTGTCAGTCCCGAGGGCGGGTTGCATGCCCATATCCAGGATGGTCTTCACATCGGCAAGCCTTGCCAGGAGGTTGCGGTTGCTTCGGGGGCAGAGGCATACGCGAACGCCCTTTTGTTTCAGTATTTCCAGATCGCTTCGGTCAGCCTCCACCAGGTGGACCGCCAGGGTGTGCTCGTCAAGGATGCCCAGCTTTTCCAGGTGACGAACGGGACTCGGAGAAGGGAGGCCCCAACCCTCGAAGGAAATACCACGGTTCCCAAGAAACTCGGCCCAATTCCCTTTGGTGCCGGTAACGAACTCCCATTCCTCGACGGATTCGGCCACGTGCATGGAAAGGACCTGGTTCCTTTGGTTGCACTGGTCCTTCAGGTGCCGGATCAGGACCGGGGCCGTGGTGTGGGGAGCATGGGCTGCCAGGGAAGAAAAGGGAATGCCGTATCCATTACCGGGCCGAGGAAAATCGGATCCCAGATACTCGTGAAATACGTGCACGAGCGGTTTTTCACGGGTATTGTCCTGGAGGCGAAACGACCGGTGGTCTCCCGCAAGGATACACCCTGATTCCAGGAGCAGCCTGCGTCCCTCCAGGATGCCTTTCGCCATCTCCTCATCCGTGAGGGTTGCTTTTCCCTTGATGACGGCCTCGACCCAGGGCATAAAACCATGTCCGGTGGAAAGGGCGCCGGCGAGCGGCGTTAAATCCAGGTGCGTGTGGGCATTCACCAGGGCGGGCATCAGGACTCCCGGTCCGTGATCCTCCATCCGTGTGCCCTTCGAACCGTTTCCACGACCGGATTCGAGGATCTTTCCTCCACGAACCGTTACGTAACCATCTTGAATGATCCGCTCAGGGCCGACCAGGACCCATTTCGCGCGATGCGTGACAAGGGACATTTGTTTCTCCCGTCTTTGTTCTAGAGAGAAGGAGGTTCAGCCTTATGGTAATCGCGACCGGGAGGTCGCTCCTACAGTTCACCATGACCGAGTATGCTGTAGGAGCAATGTCCACGCTGCGACCTGAATAGGCAGTGAATAAGTTTTCTGCATTCAAATCGGCCTATAGAAGGTGTCGCGCTGCTGGGCCTGGAAGCCAGCGGTTTCGATAATCCTGATCATGTCTTCACGATTCAGCCTGAAAGTGACTCCCGCCGCTGCCACGACGTTTTCCTCGATCATGGTGCTTCCCAGATCATTTGCCCCGAATTTCAAAGCTACCTGGGCGATCTTGGGTCCCTGCGTAACCCACGACGCCTGGAGATTGGGGATATTGTCCAGGACCAGCCGCGACAGGGCCAGGAGCCGCAGGTATTCGGCAGACGAGGCCTTGGGAACGTTAATGCGCGTGTTTTCCGGCTGAAAAGTCCATGGAATGAATGCGGTAAACCCTCCCGTCCGGTCCTGGAGATTGCGGATTCTGAAGAGGTGATCCAGGCGCTCTTCAATGCTTTCCACGTGGCCGAACATCATGGTAGCGGTGCTCCTGAGGCCGAGACCGTGGGCCGTTTCCATGACCGCGAGCCACTCTCCGGCCGTGCACTTGTTGGGAGACACCTCCTTTCGTACCCGGTCCACGAGGATCTCCGCTCCTCCGCCGGGAATGGAGCCAAGACCTGCCTCCATGAGGTTCTCGAGTGTGTCGTGCAGGGAACGTCCCTCTTTCCGGGCAAGGTAATGGATCTCAGGCGGAGAAAACCCATGGACATGAATGGGAAAATTCGTTTTTATGAACCGGAGCAGTTCCGTATAGTAGTCCAGCCTCAGGTCAGGGTGGATACCTCCCTGCAGGAGGATCTGGGTCCCGCCGAGGTTAAGGGTCTCCTGGATTTTTTGGCTCAACTCTTCTTGACTGATGAGGTAGGCTTCTTCATGCCCCGGAGGCCTGAAAAACGCACAGAACCGGCATCCTGAACCGCAGATATTGGTATAATTTATGTTCCGGTCCACCACGTAGGTAACGGTCTTGTCGGGATGCAGTTCCTGTCTCACCAGGTCCGCCATGGCTCCCAGGGAAAGAAGGTCCTCATCCTGGTAAAGGTCGAGGGCTTCCTGAAAATCCATCCGGGTTTTATGCTCCATGTTTACAGCCCTCGCCGACGATGTTATAAAACGAATCCCTTTCAACGGGTCGAAATCCTGCCGAGCTTATGAGATGGCGGATTTCGCCCACGCTCATTCCCTTCGGGGTCCGGGCCCCGGCCATGTGGGAGATCTTTTCCTCCACGATGGTCCCGTCAAGATCATCCGCGCCGAAGGATAGCGCAACCTGCGCCAGCGCGGGACTGATCATCACCCAATAGGCCTTGATGTGCGGGATGTTGTCCAGCAGGAGCCTCGAAACAGCCAGGGTTTTCAGATCCTCCATACCTCCGGTGGTTTTGAGGTGGGAAAGCCTGGTGTTTTCAGGGTGGAAGGCGAGCGGGATGAATGCGGTAAAGCCCTTGGTGTCATCCTGCAGGCTGCGGAGACTCAGGAGATGCGTAACCCGCTCTTCGAGGGATTCGATATGGCCGTACAGCATGGTGGCGTTCGTAGGGATCCCGAGACCGTGAATCGTGCGGATCACGTTGAGCCATTGCACCGGCCCGATCTTCTTCGGGTAAAGTTTCCGGTGGACACGCTCACTCAGGATCTCGGCGCCTCCTCCAGGCATCATTTCCAGACCCGCACGCTTCAGTTCTCTGACGACCTCTTCAATGGAACGGCCCGTAAGCCTTGAGAAGAACTCTATTTCAACGGCGGTAAAGGCCTTGACGGTCGCCTCAGGCCGGATATGTTTTACCATCTGAATAAGGTCAAAGTAATAGGAAAAAGGCAGGGACGGGTTCAATCCCCCGACAATATGAATTTCACTGATGGGCTCATGGAGCCGTGACCGGATCTGTTCTTCGGCCGTCCGAAGATCGAATACATACGCGCCTTCCTCGTCCCGGTCCCGGGAAAAGGCGCAAAATACACACCTGTTGACACACATGTTGGTGTAATTGAGGTGCTGATTGCGCACAAAATAGGTATCACGACCGAATTTTTCTTCGCGAACCAGGCCGGCCAGTCTTCCCACTCCGAGGAGATCGTCGCTCCGGTACAGGCTCATGCCGTCTTCGAATCCGAGACGCCGGCCGCGCAGGAGCTTCTCGTGGATTTTGGAAAGGCTTGGGTCGGTAAACCTCATGAAAATACCTCTAACAATAAAATGACTCACTGGTCATTAACAACACTTTGTTATAGCGGATAAACAAGCTGCATCTTTTATGACCAGGTGGTCACTTATATGCCTTTGATTGCAATCTGTCAACAGGAAATGAGATTTGAAGGTAGGTTTAGGGAAGGGCAGTTGGATGGATTGTGGTTCAGAGCAGTTCCAGGCCCCACTTCTTCAGTGCGGCCATCCCGCCCTGAAGATTGTACGTATCCCTGATGCCTGCATGATCCAGAAAGACCTGGGCCTCATAGGAGCGGACCCCGGTATTGCAGATGAGGACCACGTGTTTGTTTTTGGGGACCTCGTCCAGCCTGTCTCTGAGTTCATCCTGGGGAATGCTTTTCCACTGACCGGGGTATTTCTTGACAAAGGGCTCGGCATTGCCCCAGCCGCGGCAGTCGAGAAAAAAGGTCTTCCCGTCATCCCGGTTCTGCCACCATTCGGCAAATTGATCTGCATCCATGACCCTGTTCTTACCGGCAAGGATGTTTTCCATGGTGTTCCCCAATGCGTTCAGCACATCCATGGCCGATGAGAAAGGCGGTGAATAGGGAATTTCCATATTGCTGATATCTGCCACGGTAGGCCGGTGTTTGAGGGTAGTTGCCACCGCGCTGATTCGGGCCATCACGCCTTCGCCCCTGTTTCCCAGACCCTGGATTCCAAGCACCCTGCCGCTCTTTTTTTCCGCTGTCATCTCCAGGTACATGATGTCCTTCTCCGGGTAGAAATGGGCATGATCGAGCTGGGCCGCAAATCCGCTGAGCGCATCAAAGCCTTCCAGCTGTGCGGATTCACGAGAGAGCCCTGCGCTGGCGACCGAGATGTCGAACAGTTTGATGATGAAGCTGCCCACCGCACCTTCGAATCGCGCATCGCCGCCGGCCAGGTTTGTCCCGATGACCCGCCCCTGGCGGTTGGCCATGGAACCCAGGGGGTAATAGGCAGGACGCCCGGTCACAAGATTCCGTACCTCGACACAATCGCCTCCGGAATACATAAGCGGATCCGAGGTCTGCATGCGCTCGTTGACGACGATCGCCCCTCGTGGGGAAATTTCCAGGCCCGCGGCGGCAGCGAGGCCCGAATTGGGCCTGACGCCCGCTGCCACGATAACCAACTCAGCTTCCATGCTCCTCTTGTCCGTGGTGACCCCTGAGACTCTCTCTTGGCCCGATATTTCGCGTACCTGTTCGGAGAGGCGAAAGGAAACACCGTTCTCTTCCATATGGTGCTGCGCCATCCCGGCCATGATCGGGCTCACGATGCCCGGAAGGAGCTGATCGCGTATCTCCACCACGGTGGTTTCAATCCCCCAGAGATCCGAGAGCGCCTCTGCAACTTCAAGACCGATCGCCCCCGCGCCGACGACCACCGCTTTTTCCACCTTGCCGCCGGAAATCCGCTCTCTGATGCCGATGGCATCCTGCATGTTGGAGACCGTGAAAACGCCGTTCAGATCAGCCCCCGGGACGGAGAGCCGGTTCGGCAGGCTTCCGGTCGCGATCACCAGCTTATCGTAGGGAATGGTTTCATCCTTGCGGTCTTCGAGGTGGTGCACCAGCACGTTTCGCTTTCCCGGGTCAATCGCAATGGCTCTAGTACCGGTCATGACTCGAACGTACTTGGCCTTTTCAAAAAAATCCTCATCCCGGAGCATATTAAAACTGGTCGCCTGGAGCTGACCCGGATCACTTATGTCTCCGGACAGGAAGTAGGGAATACCGCACCCTCCGTAAGAGATCATCTTGGTCTGGTCGATCATGGTTACTCTTGATTCCGGTTCCAGCCGTTTGAACCGGCACGCGGCCTTTGGTCCGAGGGCGACAGCGCCTATGATGACTATATGTTGCGGCATGCTTTGTTTCTCCTCTTCATTATTGCTTCCCGTCAGTGGAGTATTGGAATACGGGAGCAGCGTCTGCGCCGCCCTTTTATAGGACAGGGCAGCACCGTATTTCAAGCTTTTACCTTTCAGATAAACGCCTTTCATGTTATCTTAATCTCTATGGACTTGAAACTCAACAAACTCGCGTCTTTTTCCGGCCGGAACGGCCCTCTCCTTCTCATCATCATGGACGGAATCGGGATTGGGCCAGAGAATGAAGCAAACGCCGTGTACCTGGCCAGGACCCCCAACCTTGACCGTCTCTGCGTGTCCACTCTCTACTGCACGCTCCAGGCTCACGGGACAGCGGTAGGGCTGCCTACGGACAAGGACATGGGAAACAGCGAGGTGGGACACAATGCCCTGGGGGCAGGCCGAGTGTTCGACCAGGGAGCTCGGCTGGTCAACAAGGCCATAGGGAGTGGAAAGATTTTCGAGACCGGATTGTGGCAGGACATCGTCGCGAGGAGCAGGGAAGGGGGGACCGTTCATTTTATCGGGCTCCTCTCCGATGGCAATGTCCATTCTCACATAGACCACCTCTATGCCTTCATTGAGAAATGCGCCTTACTGGAATTGAAAAAGGTGAGGGTGCATGCGCTGCTGGACGGCAGGGACGTGGGCGAGAAATCTGCCCTGGACTATGTCATCCCTACAGAAGAAAAACTTGCCAGACTCTCTGAAACCCATGATCTCGATTACCGCATCGCATCCGGGGGCGGCCGTATGAAGGTTACCATGGACCGCTACTGTGCGGATTGGAACATCGTACGCAGGGGATTCCGGGCCCACGTCCTGGGAATCGGTCGCCGCTTTCCTTCCGCGTCCGAGGCGGTGAGGACGTACTATGCAGAGGACCCCGAGATCACCGATCAATACCTGGATCCCTTTGTGGTGGTCGACGGGAAGAGCAAGCCCGTGGGAAAGATTGTGGACGGAGATGCGGTGATCTGCTTTAATTTCAGGGGCGACAGGGCTATCGAAATATCCAGGGCGTTTACCGAGCAGGATTTCCGGGAATTTGACCGGGGTCCCCTCCCCGATCTCCTGTACGCGGGGATAATGGAATATGACGGCGACCTGCATATCCCTCCCCGCTTTCTGGTGGCGCCGCCCGCCATTAACCGTACCGTGAGCGAGTACCTCTGCGCCGAAGGCATCACCTCTTTTGCCATCTCTGAAACCCAGAAGTTCGGGCATGTGACCTACTTCTGGAACGGCAACCGGTCCGGGCATATCAATGGAAGACTTGAGACATACGTGGAGATCCCTTCTGATCGCATAGAGTTCGACAAAGCCCCCCGGATGAAGGCCGTTGAGATCAAGAAAAAAACCATCGAAATGCTGGGGAGCGGCCGGTACCGTTTCGGCCGGCTCAATTTCGCGAACGGAGACATGGTCGGCCACACGGGCAATCTACCGGCGGCCATCGAAGCTGTTGAAACAGTGGACGCTTGCGTGGGCGAACTGCTGGAGGTGATCCGCGCTCTACAGGGTGTCGCGGTGGTAACCGCTGATCACGGTAATTCGGATGTGATGTTTACCGTGGACAGGAACGGCAAGCGGGTACCCAAGACGGCTCACACTCTCAATCCCGTTCCGTTTGCGATTTTTGATCCTTCCTACGATAACGAATATCAGATGGCGGCGCTCGAAAAACGCGGCCTCTCCAATGTTGCTGCTACCTTACTGAATTTACTAGGCTATGAGAAACCCGCCGATTACGATCCCTCCCTGATACAAGTTGAAGCGCGCCGTTGATCGATGACCTGAACCCTTTCTCGTCAGCCGGCCGGGAAATAGACTGCGGTTCCGGAAATTCCTGCCGAGCCTTGGGAAGGTATGAGTTTCAATGGGATACGCCTGTCCCGTATGTGGCGGCATCAATTCGTGAGGATCAAAGCACGCCTTAGCCGAAAGAGCAGAAAATGCTCTTGAGATTTCCTGCACATGACGATATGGTAATACGGCCGGCACAAGGGCTCTAATCGCAATTCCCGGCTTTTCCCCAATCAGTACCCACACGAGTGCCCGCCGGATGCGCGGAGGACCGGGGCCGGAAGGATCGTGACGGAAAAAGGCCCTGCTGCCCCCGTGGTTACCGCATAAGTGCCGATTTGGAGGACTTACACCGAAGGAAGAAGCATCATCAACGGAGCAAAAATCATGATCGGGAAAGATCTGGGAAATTACCGTATCCTCGAAATGATCGGCAAGGGGGGAATGGCTGTTGTGTACAAGGGCCAGCATAAGACCCTTTCCCGCCGCATTGTAGCCATAAAGATGCTCTCGGCCAATCTGGAAGGAGATGCGTCTTTCAGCGAACGATTTTTCCGGGAAGCCGAGGTCATGGACCGGCTGCGTCATCCCAATATCGTAACCCTTTATGATTTCATCGAGGAAAAAGGGCACTTCTACATTGTGATGGAATACGTTGCCGGGAAGACGCTCTCGGAGATCATCAAAGAAGCCGGCGGCCCGCTCAGTCACAATGAAATAATGGCTGTTTTTCAACAGGTGCTGGCCGGCATCGGTCATGCTCATAGCCTGGGGATCGTACACAGGGACCTGAAGCCCGGCAACATTATGATCAATGAAGAAGGTGAAGTGAAGATCACCGACTTCGGCATCGCGCGGCTCCTCGGGAACAATCTTGAGACGACCCTGACGACGACGGGCCTGGGAATCGGGTCTCCCTATTACATGTCTCCGGAACAGGTCCTGGCATCAAAGGACCATCCTATCACCGGGGCATGCGATATCTATTCCCTCGGGATCACCCTGTACCAGATGGTCACGGGAAAACTTCCTTTCGAAGAGGCTGACAGCCTCTTTACCATCATGCAATCCCATGTCAAGAAATCACCTCCGCCGCCCCGGGAAATCATCCCTGAGATACCCGCCCAGCTCGAGGACGTCATCCTGAAGTCCATCCAAAAGAAACCGGAGGACAGGTGGCCGTCCTGCGAGGCGTTTTGGGAATCCCTGGCGGGTGCGCTGGCGGATCCGTCATTGACCGGCAGGGCAACCGAAACGATGCGAACGGCCCCGTTCGAAACCCCGCCGCCGGGGGTCAAGTCCGGGCAGGAACCGTCGAAAAAAAGCTCCAGGGCGGCACTTCTGTTCATTTTAGTGCTGGGAGTCGCCTTGGTTGGCGCCGGGACTTTTCTCTTGCTCCGGCACAAGGCCGGCCCTCCTGCCCCGACTGCCGAAGAAGCGCAGAAACCCATATCCAAGGCATCGAACGAACCTGTCGCTGTTGCGAAAGGGGAGGCAGTGTCCTTGCCCCCGGAAAAGCCCGCGGTGAGTTCGGCAGTCATTGCCGATGAAAAAAGAGAGAAGAAAGGAGAAATGAGCACATCTGCCCGGACCTCAGAGGAACCCGTAAAAGCAACGGCGGAAGAGGAGCGGAAAAAGGCCCTGCAGGCCGCGCGAGAAAAAGCGAAAAGAGAAAAAGAGCAGAAAGAGAATGAACAGCTGCTCAACCAGGCCAGCGCTTTTCTGGGCCTGAAAGAATATACCAAGGCCCAGGACACCGCCCTCAAGGTCCTGAAACGTGAGCCCGACAATGGAAAGGCCAAGGAGATCTACGCCCAGGCAAGAGAACGGAAAAGACGGATGGCAGCCGACAGCCAGGTTGCACAGGCACGGGCCCATTTTGAGGAGAAGAAATACCGACTCGCCGCACAAGAGACCGCGGCTGTCTTGAAAATGTATCCCAATGATCCCCAGGCGCTGGAATTGAAAAGGAAGATGGAAGAACTGGCCAGGAGAACCGTGGAGAGAAAACAGAAAATAGAAGCAGCTCTCGAACAGGCGGAAGCGGCTGTGGAAGGGAAACGATATACCAGGGCGAAACTGATTGCGCAGCAGGTCCTGGATGTTGAACCTGAAAATAAACGGGCAAAAAGGGTGATCGAGCTGGCGGACGAAGGGCAGGAGAACAAGTTGCTGCAGGATATGGTGAAAGGACTCCTCCCTTCAGTCGGCGGCGGAGAGATGCCGTCATCTTCACAGGGGATGCAAAATCAATCCGGCGGCGGGGAGATCCCTTCACTGCCGTTGCCGGGACTCTCCGGACAATAACCCGAAATCAGGATGCAGTACAGAATAAGGAGGAAGCGATGGATGTCTTTGAAGCAATGGAGGAAAGGCGAAGCTGTCGGGATTTTTTACCCGACCCGGTAGACGAAGATGCCATTCTCAAAATCCTCCGGGCCGGCGCCTGGGCCCCTTCACCGATAAACGCCCAGCCCTGGGAATTCGTGGTCGTGACCAGCGACGAGGTGAAGGAAGCGCTCTACAATGAAGCCGACGAGCGGAAGAAATGGGGCCTGGAAGTGAGCGGATGGAAGTGGCTGGGAGGGTACCGGGTGGATTTTCTGAAATCAGCACCGGTTATCATCGCGGTCGTCGGAGACCCGAAAAAGACCGGCCTCGACAGCTTCCTGCAAGAAGGGAGCGTGGGCTACCAGCACGCCTGTGCCGCCGCCATCCAGAACATGCACCTGGCCGCTCACGCGCTGGGCCTGGGAAGTCTCTGGTTCACCCTGTTTGACAAACAGGTGGTCAGAAAAATTCTCGAGGTCCCGGAGGATAAGACACCGCTCGCTCTCATCTGTCTCGGCAAACCGGCCAAAGCCTCCCCGCACACTCCGAGAAAGGAGGTGACAGAGAAGACCAGATTCCTCCGATAGGGAATGTTTAACTCCCCGTTTCATTGAGTTCATGGTCTTTTGACAATAATCGTCAAGATATTGGCGATTTGTCTCCCTTTCATGTTCCGAGACCTGTTTCTGGAACGGATGCATTGGCACCGTTATTGCAAATCCAAGGCAGGAAAACGAATCTTGAAAGGGGTACGGATGAGCAACAGGGAAAAGAATTTTCTCTCTACCGCGGAACTGGGTATCCTTCTCGGGGTGACAAGGCAGACTGTGCGGAACTGGTTTCTGAAAGGACAGATAAAGGCGTATCGGATCGGCCAGAACATAAAAATTCCCAAGGCAGAAGCCTTACGCATCCTGGAGCGATTTGATCAGCCGATTCCACGATGGCTGGGTACGGATGATCCAAATCCTGCAAAACCTCAAGAGTGAGAGGCATGAAACACAAGGTCCTTATTGTGGACGACGAGCAGACCACGCGGAAACTGATGCAAGAGGCTCTCGGGATGGAGCCCTATGAGTTGCTGATTGCGGATTCAGCGGAAAAGGCACTGCAAATTTTCAAAAAGGCAGCGGTGGACGTGGTCATCTCCGATGAAATGATGCCCGGCATGCCTGGCTCGGAATTCCTGGCCCTCGTGCGGCAAAAGTATCCTGAGACCATCCGCATGATTCTCACCGGACACGCCTCTATTGAAAGTGCAATCCTGGCCATAAACGAAGGACAGATCTATCACTTCTTTACCAAGCCATGCCGGATCTACGACCTGGCTGTCACCATTCGTAAAGCCCTCCAGCAAAAGGAACTCATGAAAAGGAGCCGGGAACTCCTGCGGCTCACCAAGCGGCAATCTTCCGTCATAGAAGAGATCGAAACGAAATACCCAGGGATAACCCGCGTGAAGAAAGATGACCGAGGGGAAGTGCTCCTGGGGGACGGGGAAGGGGAGGAAGACTATGACAGCCTCATCAGAGAAATCAAGACGGTCCTTGAGAAGGACGGCTGAGTTTCCCCGCGTAGTCCTGCCATTCACGCCGCTGTTCCCGGGAAGGCCTCTCACCAGTCACACTCCATAAAAGTCCTGCTCCCTGAGCAGCGCGCCTTCCAGCCTCCGGATCGGTAAGACCTATCCGGGCCCTGCACCAGAGGCGGAGGGTTTAGCTGAAACTAATGGGATTGGAAGGGGCGTGTGGAGAATACCGCGAAGACGGGGAGGTGATCGGAGAACCCCTCGCCGAGGTGCCGGCCTTTTCCATTCTCAGCCCGCTGCCACTGGAAAACCCTTCGTTTTCTGAACAGATACCGGCGGACGAACCTGTCAAATGAGTTGTCCACGTAAGAGATCCCCCTGCTATCGTACAGTGCTCCGGGGATGATCATATTGTCCGGACTATCTTTTTGGCCGAAAAAAGAATACGACCACCGCCTGTGAGGCGGTATCTCCAGCCACAGATTGTACAGGCAGCGATTGCCTTTTTGGCGGAGAAGCACTTTTTCAGTGACCAGCTCATTATCGATGATAGTCCCAAGGACGTGGTTGATGCCGGTGCGTCCCCCGGTGTCATTGAGCCTCGCCTGGTTGCGAAATGTCATAAACTCATCATAATTGGAATTAAGGTCCCCAAGCACAATGAAATCGGCCGCAGCGGGTAACGCATTGATAACTCGTCGCAAGGCCCTGGCGTAAAAGAGGCGCAGGCTTTCCGGGCCGCGCTTGGACTTCCAATGATTGACAAACAGGACAAGCGGGATGCCCTCCACTTGCACGGTTACAGCAAGAATGTTCCTCGATGGCTCTTCATTGACGGGTATCTCGCGTTTCGAGGTAATGGGAAACCGGGAGAGAAGCGCACACTTGACTGCCGACTGCTTCAGATCCGCAATGGCGGAGTAGGGATAACGCAGACCGTGCCGCTCTATGGTATCACGCAGCAGGTCCAGTGCGCGTTTCGATTCCACTTCCTGCAACGCAAGGATGTCCGCGGCCAGGTCGGTGATGACCCTGGCGATATTGCCGTATTTTACCTCAGCTGTCTTCCGGTTCCATCCCATGGGCGTATTCGGGATATATTCCTCGTATTCCGTGCCGTTTCGCACAAGGTCAAAGAGGTTCTGCACGTTGTAAGTTGCCACCTTGACTGTGCCTGCCCCTGCGGAGCCGCTCCATGTGAGAAGCACGAAGCTTATTCCTATGATGATCCGTTTCATCGCTCTCTTGCCAAGCATTGTCACCGGAAAGGGTACTATGATGAAAAAAGGGGCACGGCAATTCCGTGACCCCTTGGCGTTTTACTGGTGGGCGGTGCGAGGTTTGAACTCGCGACTTCCACCGTGTGAGTCTGTAAAATAACTATTTGAAATTACTATCAAAAAATAATACCAGGCAATAACGTAATAATAACTAATAAACTTCAATGTGAGTTCTATACGGTGTTAGTTGCTGTCAGTCAACGTTTTTTCGTATTATGGTAGCAAAACGGTAGCAGTTTGCGGGGATAGGGCATGCGTTACGACAGGGCGTTTTCCTGGGCGTTTTCCTCAGATCAATGACATAAGACGGGTGTGGACCTTATAGGCATCTTGGATTACAAGAACGCAGGGGTGAACGCGGTATGGCTTGAGGACTTTTTGAAAATAGCGGGAGAAATGCCTCTTCCCGAGTAGGTGAAAGATGCGAAAATCGTTTAAGACAAATTGAGATAAGCCCTTGATAAAGAGAAAGTATTCGAGATTCAATGGAAACAGCCGGTACTATGTCAGAC
>CAZONI010000037.1:0-33844 GCA_964581175.1 uncultured Desulfobacteraceae bacterium | reverse complement strand
CGGAGAAAGTACCTAATATTAGTTTTCCTCGGATAGTTGCAACCTATCAGGGTCCTCCACTAGAAGTGGAGGAGTTAATCAAAACTACTTGGGGCGGCTGATTTGTCTGTCTGGTGATGAAAGGGGGGTATTATGGATTTCCAGTTTTCAGAACGGGAAGAACTGCTGAGGAAGAGTATTCGAGAGTGGGCGGAAAAAGAGATTCCTCCGCACATGGAAGCGATGGAAGAAACCGGGGAGTTTCCCGTAGAGCTTCTCAAAGGCATGGGGGAGATGGGCATACTGGGAGTGATTACTCCAAAGGAGTATGGTGGTACGGGAATGGGTCACCTGGCCCGCATCATTGTGCTCGAGGAGCTTGGCCGTGTGTGCCCGGCGATACCCATGGCAGTTCAGGTTCATCACATGGCTACCTATGCGTTCGACACTTGGGGAAATGAGGAGCAGAAAAAGAAATACCTCCCTCCCCTTGCGAAAGGTGAAACCATGGGAGTCGTTGCCGTGACGGAGCCGTCCGGCGGATCGGATGTGGCGGGCATGCAGAGTACGGCCAAGCTGGAGGGAGACACGTATATCCTGAACGGGCGGAAGTGCTTCATCACGAATTCACACTTCTCCGACTACTGGGTGGTGCCGGCCAAGACCGGGGAAGGACGGACGGGTTTTTCCAGCTTTATCGTGGAAAAGGACTTCCCTGGGGCGAAAGTGGGGAGAAAGGAAGACAAGGTGGGGCTGCGCGGGGCCAACACCGGGGAGCTGATTTTCCAGGATTGTGAAGTTCCGAAAGAGAATCTTCTCGGGCATGAAGGAGACGGGATTACGATTGCCATCAGGGACATTGTGGAATGCGGCAGGCCCGGCATGGCTTCGGTAGGGCTCGGCATTCTGAATGCTCTTCTCGAGGAGGCGGCAAAATTTGCGAACGAACGCGTTCTCTATGGGAAACCCATCTCGAAACTGCAGGCCGTCCAGTGGTATATCGCGGACATCTATTCGGACCTGGAGATCGCGCGTCTTCTGGCATACCGTCTGGGCTGGATGCTGGACCACAAGATGCCCGTTGACGGTGCGGCGCCTCTGGCCAAGCAGTGGATCTGCGAGGCGGCCGCCAGGTCGGCGCGAAAGGCCATAGAGATACATGGGAGCTACGGGATCATGCGGGAATATGCGGTCCAGAGGCTGCTCCGTGATGCCCTGGTAGCCATCCCCGCGGGCGGTACTGCGGAGATCGGCAAACTGGTCATTGCGCGCGCCGCGTTGTCGCAGTTCCGCTGATCCGGATCGGATCATAAGATTATTCGAGAAGAGAGAGAACCATTGCGCTTTATCGTCTGCATGAAACCGGTCCCGGACCCGAAACATCGAACCGGCTCTGCGTTCGATCCAAAGACCAATACCCTGGTACGGAAGGGGATCCCCGGGGCCATTAATCCACTGGACAAGAATGCACTGGAAGCGGCCCTGCAGTTGCGGGACCAGCAAGGGGGAGAAGTGAGTGTGGTGAGTATGGCGCCCCCCGATGCCAAGGGTGTGCTGAACGAGGCGCTGGCTATGGGTGCGGATCATCTGGTTCTGCTCTCGGACCCTGTCTTTGCGGGATCGGACACCCTGGCAACTTCGTATGTTATTTCAGCAGGCATCGAGAAACTGGGAGCCTTCGATGTGGTCCTGTGCGGGGACTATACCATCGACGGAGGCACCGCCCAGGTGAGCGCGCAGGTGGCGGAATTCCTTGGCGTGCCCAATGTGATGCACGTTGGTGCAATTGACGTTGTGGATACCGACTTCCTTGCTGTCCGCGCTGAAATCGAACACGGTTCCATCACGATCGAGGTCCCTACACCGGTAGTGCTCTCGGTCGTGAAGGAGATAAACAAGCCGCGATACGTCACCATGATGAATATCCTGGAAGCCGAAGAAAAGGAGATTACGATCTGGTCGGCACGAGACCTGATCGTTTCTGAGCCATGGGTCGGTCTCCAGGGGTCCCCTACCCGGATGGGCGATTTTACGGTTCCCGAGAGGAAGAAAAAGGCAGAGATGCTGGAAGGCGAACCGGAGGAACAGGCCGGGATTCTGGCTGATCGGCTGCATCGTTTGGGGTTTTGTTAGAGGACGCCGATGTCAAAGGGTGCGGAGAGCAACATCTGGGTATTTCTTGAACAGCGGGAAAACCGCCTCGCCGACGTGGGACTGGAACTGCTGGGCAAATCCCTGCGACTGGGTGCAGAGATAAACTGGAAAGTCGGGGGGCTGCTGGTTGGTCATAACCTGGAGCCGATGATCGACCGGATACTGCCGTACGGCCTTGATGAGCTGCTTGTTGCCGATCATCCGCTGTTGGGAACCTATTGCAATGAGACGTACGCCAAGGTTATCGAGAGCGCTGTCAGGAAATTTCATCCTGAGGCATTACTTTTCGGGGCGACAGCCATGGGAACGGACCTGGCGCCCCGCCTGGCAGCAAGGCTGCGGACCGGTCTTTCGGCCCACTGTATTGACCTTGCGTTGACGGAACAAGGAGATCTGGCAGGCGTAGTCCCCTGGCCGGAGGGGAACCTGATGGGACACATATACTGCCCGCGAACCCGGCCCCAAATGGCCACAGTGATTCCAGGGATTTTCGAGATGCCCGAAAAGATGCAGGCAAAAGGGCGAGTCATTCAAATCCCGGTCGAGCTGGAAGAAAAGGACAGACCCTATCGTATAGTCGAAACAAATCGAGACGAAAACAGATCTACCGGCCTTGAAGCCGCCGAAGTCGTTGTCGCCGGAGGATGGGGAATCGGGAGCCGAGAGGATTGGCGGCTCATTGAAGCATTGGCCGCGGCCCTGAACGGCGCGGCGGGTGCGACCCGTCCGGCAGTCGACGAAGGCTGGGCCGATGAAGCTGAGATGATCGGACAGAGCGGGCGCACCGTGTCCCCGCGTCTCTATATCGGGGTCGGCGTTTCCGGGCATATGCACCACATGGTGGGCGTTAAGGGGACCGAACTGGCGGTTGGGATCAATCAGGACCCTGGAGCCGCTATCTTTGAGCATTGCGATATCGGCCTCGTCGGTGACTTCAGGAAGATAGTCCCGGAGCTGATTAAGGCCATAAAGTCCTATTCTCCGGAGAAATGAAGAAGTTCTTTCCGCTTCGCCGGGCCGAGCAGACTTCCAAGTCCGCTCGGCCCGGTATTTTTTGTAAAGTCGAGCCTGCTCTGAACCGATTGGGAAAGAAAAGGAGAAGGACGGTCAGTGCTGCCCTTTTCCCACGGCTATTGTGACCTGTAAGAACGTCACGATAGCAAATGGTTGAGCGGGATAGATGAGAATCGTGGCGCCAACAAGGGGAATAGGCGGCACTTGTGTCCAGGAAAGAAGACCCATGGTACGGACACTAAAGGGCAACGGGTCATTCAAATGGTACCACACGTCGTTCCATCCGGATCATATGCAATAAGCCATAATAACAAAGACGTGCTGGAAGCCTACCTGGGTACCTGCGTTGGCGTTACCTTGAAAGATGCCGGCGTCAGGCTCTGCGGATTATTCCATATCCTCCTTCCTGAGCCCACGGGCGCGGATATCCCCTTTGCGCCTGAAACGTATGCTACAACAGGACTACCGCTTTTCATACAATCGCTCTGCGAGGCGGGGGCCTCGAGGAAGAACCTGGCGGCCGCCGTGGCCGGCGGAGCACTCATGCATGGGATCTCGGAGACAGACCTCTGGCTCGATATAGGAGGAAAGATTGCGGAGCGGGTCAACGATATCCTGCTGGATGAAGATATTCGTGTGGAGCAAGCTGAAACAGGGGGAATGTTCAGCTGCAAAATGACCTTGGACACCCAGAACCTTGAGACAAAGATAGAGCCCCTTGTCCCTGTGACTGCTCATGCGTCGAAAAGCACACTAGGGGTAGTAAGTCCTGATGAAATAGTCTCTGCGACCCGCAGCCTTAAACCCGTACCTCAGATCGCCCTTAAGGTAATAAGAATGATTGGCAACGGAGATCATGAGATGGACGACCTGGCCTCCGAAATCCGGCAAGATCAGGTTATCAGCGCCAAGATCCTCAATCTTGCCAACAGTGTCATCATGGGAATAAGTTCTCACATAGATTCCATTGAGAGAGCTTTAATCGTGCTGGGCGAGAAACAACTCTTTCAACTGGTCCTTTCGGCTGCGACGGACATGCTTTTTGCTCAGGGTGAATTGGGAGGTTACTCCCTCTGCAAAGGAGGAATATTTCACCATGCTCTGGCAACGGCCATGACAGCATATGAGATTTCCGTGTTCACCGGGCACGGAGATCCCGACATTGCGTACACGGGTGGTCTGCTCCACGATATCGGCAAGGCTGCCCTGGATCAATTCGTGGCCGATGCCCCATCATTCTTTTATCGCTCCGTCCACAATAACGGCATGGACTTGTGCCAAACAGAAAAGGAAAATTTCGGGATGAGCCACACAGAGGTTGGTGCTGTTCTGGCCAGAAAGTGGAAATTGCCGGAAAACCTCGTCAGTGTTATTCAATACCACCATTCTCCTGAACTTGCCTCTGGCGACAAAGACCTGGTCACGATTGTAAATCTGGCCGACCTTTTACTGTCAAACTTCGAGGTGGGTTACCAGTTGGGAGGATCAAACACTGAGCAGTTGGGGCAACGGTTAGCGCAGTTGGGCCTGAGCAAAAGGGATTTTCCGGTAATCGTCGACAGGATACCAAGGACAATCTTTCGATCAATTATGGCAATCTAGAATCTATTCGCCTGATAGAGGCCTCGTTTCCATGAGCTTCAGGCGACCCCTTTTTCTGCTTCCTTACATCTCTTAAGCAAAGCCACGTCTCTCTGCGTTTAGAGTAGGACAGGGAAAACTTATGGGACATTTATAGGGGACCATTAATGAGCAGAATTAGGGGACGACGGGCAATAAGACATAGCCTGTCCGACCGGGTCCCCCACGGAGTGTGCGGTTGCCGGTTCATTGGGAGGACTATAGTTGAAAATGATCTTAGGTGTCGATGAAGAGATCAACGCAGGAGATTATGTCTGCAACTCGCATGCCTGAGACGGAGGGCTGATTGCGCTGAGATTTTTTGTCAACAATATCTGGAAAATCCGATTTTTTTATTGACCCCTTCTTCTTCCCCTGCATATACTGAGCGCCGGAAAACGGGTGACAGATTCGCTGATTGCCGGCCAATGGATAGCGGCCATCTTTTCGCAGGAAGGTGGCAAAACTGAGAAATTCTCTAAAAGAGAAAAGGAGGAAGGGGCTGTGAATAGCAGGATTTTGAAAACGGTCTTCATGGGAATGATGGCGGGGCTGATTTTTTTTGCTCCCCTGGTTTGCTCCGGACAGGCAAAGGGTCCGATTAAGATAGGGTTCATCGCTCCGCTTTCGGGCTGGGCTGCGGCCAATGGAAAAGACATGCTGGGCGGGATGCAGCTCTACCTGGAAGAAATCGGCTATCAGGCCGCCGGGCGAAAGATTGAGCTCATCGTGGAGGATACCGAAGGCAATCCCGCAACCGCGCTGACCAAGACCCGGAAACTGGTTGAGAAAGACGGGGTTCACATGATGACCGGGGGCCTGATGGCCTCGACGGCCTATGCTCTCGCGCCCTACATCGACTCCAAGGGCATCCCCATGACTTACCCGATCATGTCGGCGGATGATATTACGCAAAGAAAAATTCCCAAATGGATCGTCCGGACGGGATGGTCAAGCAGCCAACCCCACCAGCCCTTCGGCGAGTATGCGTATAAGGTCCTAAAGTACAGGAAGGTCTCCCTGATAGCCTATGATTTCGCCTTCGGGTGGGAATGCGTGGGAGGCTTCCAGAAAGTGTTTCAGGATGCGGGAGGACACACCCTGCAAAAAATATGGGTTCCCATGACCGCTCAGGACATGAGCCCCTATCTCTCCCAGATCTCCAAAGATGCTGATGCCGTTTTCGCGGTCTTCTCCGGCCGGCTGGCGATTCAGTTTGTCAAACAGTACAAAGAGTTCGGCCTCAAAGGAAAGATCCCCTTGATCGGAGGGGGAACGACGACGGACGAACACGTCCTGCCCTCCATGGGCGACGAAGCCATCGGTATCATCAGCCCCTTGCATTACAGCGAAGCGCTGGATAACCCGGCCAACAAGAAATTTGTCAAAGCGTTCCGGGCAAAAGCCCACAAGGCCGCCTCTTATTATTCGGAGGGGACTTATACGGGCGCCCGATGGATCGTAGAGGCCATCAAAGCGATCAAGGGGAATGTGGAGAATCGACCGGAATTGCTCGCGGCATTGAAGGCGGTTGAGCTCAAAGATGTTCCCCGCGGACCGATGAAGTTAGACAGTTATGGGGCTCCCATCCAGAATATCTATATCCGCAAAGTCGAAAAGGTGGGTGGCCAGCTTCAGAACACGGTGATTTATACGTATCCGCACGTGTCCCAGTTCTGGACCTACCCGCCGGCGGAATTCTTGAAACATCCCGTCTATTCCCGGACATATCCTCCTATTAAGTAGTGAATCGTCCGCATGAGGGAACTGAGGATCGACTGCGAATGCTGCCGGGTGGAGGCTGTCGCCTCCACCCGGCCAGCCTTTTGTAAAACTACATTTCGGCTCCGGGGTGCGCAACATTGATTGCGGCGGGACCTCCCGAACAATTCGTGGAACCCGCCGTTGCGGGTCTTCCGGGGATGCCGCAGCGGCGATCCACGGAAACTGAGGAAATACTTTGAGCAATTTTCTTTTGGTCCAAACCCTGAATGGGATTTCCTTCGGGGCCCTTCTATTCCTTCTGGCCAGCGGACTTTCTCTGATTTACGGAATAATGAAAATCGTAAATATCGCCCATGGGTCCTTTTTCATGCTTGGGGCTTACGTGGGTCTTTCGGTTATCCTGCGGACTCACAGCTTCGTGCTGGGGGCGCTGGTTGGAGGTCTGAGCGTGGGGATCCTCGGGCTGGCCATGGAACGCGGTTTTTTGAGAAAGTTTCCCTTGCAGCCCCTTCCGCAAATGATGATTACCCTCGGATTCGCCCTCGTTTTCCGTGACTTGGCTCTTTTGATTTGGGGCGGCGATCCCTACACGCTTCCGTGCCCGAAGATCCTCCAGGGATCGACGCAGATCTTTCAGGCCGTCTTCCCCGTGTATCGGCTTTTCGTCATCGGTGCAGCCGCTGCCGTGGCGATCGGACTCTGGGTCTTCAACGAAAAGACCATGGTGGGGGCGAAGCTGCGGGCGGCGGTGGACGACCACGAAATGGCCGGAGGCGTGGGACTCAACGTTCCGCTGATTTCCGGATGCATGTTCGGCCTGGGGTCTTTTCTTGCGGCCTTCGGCGGAGTGATGGCGGGGCCCATCTTCGGCGTGTACCCGGGCCTGGATTTTGAGCTCCTTTCGCTGGCGTTTGTGGTCGTGCTCGTTGGCGGTAGGGGAAGCCTGTTGGGATCGGTGGTAGGGGGCATTCTGGTCGGCTTGATTGACAATTTCGGTAAAGCACTGTTGCCGGAACTCTCTTATTTTACCATTTTTGCTCCCATGGCGATCATCGTGGCCATCAAACCTTCGGGCCTCTTCGGAAAAGAGTGAACAAATGAGCGGCCTTTGGAATTCCAAACCAAAAATCGTCGGCCTCATCCTGGCTTTTTTGCTCCTGATCGCGCTGCCGTCCTTTTACTCCTCTTACTGGATCACGCTCCTCACACAAATGCTGATTTTTGCGATACTGGCCATGAGTCTGGATATTCTTCTGGGGTACACCGGGCTGTCCTCTTTCGGTCACGCAGGTTTTTTCGGGGTTGGAGCGTATGTAGTGGCCATTCTCTCCACCCGCTACAACATGCATTTGGCGGTGTGCCTTCTGAGCGGCATTGGATTGTCTACGGCGATCAGCGCTATCTTCGGTTTGCTGGTGGCTCACGCAGCGGGGGTGTCCTTTCTGATCATCACCCTGGCCCTCGGGATGACGCTCTGGGGACTGGCTTTTCGGTGGGTCTCCATGACAGGCGGCGACAACGGGATCGCGGGGATCGTGCGCCCGCATTTGGGACTGCCGTTCTCTCTGAATAATCCGCTTGTTTTTTATTACTTCATCCTGGCTTTCTTCCTGATCTCCTTGATTCTGATGACGATTCTCATCCGCTCTCCTTTCGGGCACAGCCTGAAGGGGATTCGGGAGAGCGAATCCCGCATGCGGGTCCTGGGATATCACACCTGGCTCCACAAATATCTGAGTTATATCTACGCAGGGGCATTTGGCGGCTGCGCCGGAGGGCTCTGGGCCTATTTCAACGGCTTCACGAGCCCTTACGACATGGATCTAACCGCCTCCATCGAGATTATCTTGATGGTGATCCTGGGAGGACCCGGCACCCTTATCGGTCCGGCCCTCGGGGCGGGGATCATTGTGTTCCTCAAGAATTTCATCAGCGCGTACACCCAACGCTGGCTTCTCATCGTGGGAACGATTTATATCCTCACCATCCTTTATGCTCCGCAGGGGTTGGTGAACCTGATGAAAGACCTCTGGGAACGAAGACGCACTGGAAACCGGGAAGGAGAAGAGCGACAATTTGCGGAAAACAGGCCGGGGATCCCGCCGGGAGAAAGTGCGGATGGATAAAAGAGACCGGAAAAATACGCCGTCAATCTATGCACCAGACCACAAGGAAATTACTCCCTGCCTGGCCCTTGAAGACCTGTCTGTTGATTTCGGCGGCCTGCGGGCGGTTAATGAAGTCAACATAAAGATCGCATCCGGCGAGAGACGGGTCCTGATGGGACCGAACGGCGCTGGAAAAACCACGCTCTTTAACCTCATCAGCGGAATTTACTCGGCCAGCGCTGGGCGCGTCATCTATTTTGACAGGGATATCACGAAATTGCCCATCCATCGTCGAGCGGAATTGGGAATCGCAAGGACCTATCAGGTCACTAACCTTTTCCCGAATTTGAGCGTAGCGGAAAACATCATGATGGCTTGCCAGGCTCTGAGCCGGACAAAATTCGTCGTGTTTCGGCCTCTCTCCTCCTACCGCCGATTTACCGAGCGGTGCAACGAGCTCCTGAGAGAATTCGGGTTGTGGGATAAGCGCAACACCCTGATCAAGAATCTCTCCCATGGTGACCAGAGACAGATCGAGGTGGCCATGGCGCTGGCCGAAAAACCCCGGCTTCTGCTCCTCGACGAGCCGGCTGCCGGCCTTTCTTCCGCCGAAACCCATGATCTAACGCTCCTGCTCAAGAAGCTGGACCCGTCTATCACGATTCTTCTGATTGAACATGACATGGACGTAGCCTTCGAATTCGCCGAAAAGATCGCGGTTCTCTACCAGGGAAGCTTTTTGACCGAGGGCACGAAAGAAGAAATCAAGGCCAATCCCATCGTGCAGGAGATCTACCTGGGGGCGGAATAATTTCATGCTGAAAATTCAAGACATTCATACTTATTACGGCAACAGCTATATCCTGCAGGGAGTCAGCCTGGATATCGGCGAGGAGCAGGTGGTGGCTCTGCTCGGACGAAACGGAGTGGGCAAAACCACGCTGATCCGATCGATCGCCGGATTTACGCCCGCGCGGCGAGGGCAGATCTTATTCAATGGATCGGATATCGCCCATCTGCCCGCTTACAAAATCATTCGCCGGGGGATCGGCCTTGTTCCCCAGGGACGGCGGATCTTCCCTTCCCTTTCGGTGGAAGAGAACCTGGCCATTGCGGCGCGGGGTTTCAGAGAAGGAGGCTGGGATTATCAGAAACTTTATGCTCTTTTTCCCCGCCTGGAAGAGCGCCGCAGGCAGAGAAGCAATACCCTCAGCGGGGGGGAACAACAGATGCTGGCCATCGCCAGGGCACTGATCTCCAACCCGAACTTTCTCCTCATGGACGAACCCACCGAGGGGTTGGCGCCGGTCCTGGTGCGGGAAGTGGGCAATGTGATCCGGCGGTTGAAGGAAGGGGGGATGTCGATATTCCTGGTTGAACAGAACCTGTCCTTTGCCAGAAAATTCGCCGACTACACACACGTGATGAGTAAAGGCAAAATCGTCCACTCTTCCAGTCCGGCGGAGCTCTGGGATAACCAGGAAGTCAAGGAACAATATCTGGGCGTTTAGAAATGCTTTATGGGTACAAAGGCAAGCTTCTTCACATTGATGGGACCGAATATCAACCTCTCTGAGGGAGGTTCAGCTTGAGGATCAGGGTCGTCACAGCGGACGCCCTTGCCCGAAGCATACCTGAAGAGCCCCATTCCACTTCTTGAACAATGGATTCGTGCAACCCGGGGTTGATTTCCCACCTATCTTTTTATGCCCGCCAGATCTTCCAGCACGGCACACACTGCAGCGGTGTCCTGATTCTCTCTGCCGTCCGCAAGGGCCTTGGCATAGATCTCGGCGGATTTGGAAAGAAGGGGAGTGGGGCTCTTCAGATCTCTGGCAAACGAAGTGATGATGTTCAAATCTTTTTGAAAAACGCCGACTTTCATGGTGGCGTCATCGTACTTTCCCGTTACCATCAGAGGACCCCTGACTTCGAACATCCGGGATGTTCCGGCACCATCGCTGATCACCCGGTACAGGGTCTCGGGATCCAGACCCGCCTTTATGCCCAGCACGAAGGCCTCGGCCGCGGCCACATTGTGGATCGCCACCAGCAGGTTGGCCACGAATTTCATTCTGGAGCCGTTGCCGAACTCCCCGAGATAATAGGCAACCCGGGCAAAGCCGTCGAAAACGAGGCGGCAGGTTTCGAAAGACCTTTGATCTCCCGAGGCGTATACGGCAAGGTCTTTGTGGACGGCCTGGGCGCCGGTGCCGCTGAGCGGACAGTCGAGCAGTTGGATCCCGGCCGGCTTTAAGGCATCGAAGGCCTCCTGTTTTGCTTCGATGGGAAACGTGCTGGTTTCAAGTACAATCAAGCCCTTTTTGCCGGCGGCCGCGAGGCCGTCCTCTCCGCTCACGACCTCCTGCAGCGCAGCCACAGTGGGTAGAGACGTGAGTATGATTCCGGCCTTCTCCGCAACCTCTCTACAGGAAGCGGCTCCAATGCCGTTCCGTTCTTCGAGGGCCCGAACTCTTTCGGTTGCCACGTCAAAGCCGACGACCTGGAAGCCGGCTTTCAACAGGTTGGCGGAAATAGCTGACCCCATAATACCCAGGCCGATGACTCCGATGGTTTCGTTCATTCCGAGCTCCGCTATCGTTTCAATAACTTGCTGCCGTACAGACCGGTAGGCTTGATCAACAGAATGAGCAACATGATGGCAAAGGGGGCCATCTTTGCCAGCGGAGCATATACGACAGAGCCCAGGGAAATAACCTGGCCCACAATCAGGGCCGATACCATGGTCCCCTTGATACTGCCCAGCCCGCCTATGATCACCACCATGAACACGAATGCAATGATTTCCAGTCCCATATCGGGTCCTACCATGATGATCGGCGCATACAGCGCACCTGCCAGGCCGGAGAGCGCTCCGGAAATGATGAACGTGAGGGTGAACAACCGGTAGACATTGATACCCAGTCCTTCCACCTTTTCCACGTCTTCAATGCCTGCCCGTATGGCCTTTCCTATGATGGTTTTGTTCAAAAAGGCCCAGATCGCCACGTAAACGAGAAACGCTATCACGATGATGATGATTCTGTATTCGGGAATATTGGTGTGTAGAAAGGCGACTTGCCGGGTGATCGGGGCTGCAACCGGACGAGGAACCAGTCCCCACACATACTTGATGCCGCCGACTCCTGCCAGGAGTATCCCAAAGGACGTGATCATGCTGAACGTAATGTCCCTTTCATAGATCTTCCTGAATATGAACCTCTCAACGATAAGGCTGGCAAGGGCGGCTCCTACCATGCCCAGGGCCGCGCCACACCAGAAACTTCCCGTTACTGTGACTATGCTGTAGGTGATATAGGCGCCCAGGGAATAATACAGAAGCTGGTCAAGGCTGATGATTCTCATTAGACCGAAACACAGGGAGAGACCGATGGCCATCAGAAAGAATATACTCCCCATGCTCAACCCGAAAATGATGCTGGAAGTCAGAAGCGTTATATCCATACCCCTTGATATTTCCTAAGTCTTTGTGGGTGACTCCATCTTTCTCTTCAGCGAGATTTTCTTTATCACGGGTTCCAGTGACCCCCAGATACCTCTCTCGCCGGCAAGCATGATGAAAACCAGCAAGAGGCCGATGAACAACTCCCAGTTGCTGATGAGACTGCTGATCAGGTCCTTCATGGCTATGTATGCAAACGATCCCGCAAGGGGACCGTACAAGGTCCCCACCCCGCCCAAAATGGTGACGACCACAACGTCCGCCGCGCGGGCGGGCGCCGACATATCCGGGCTTACATACCCGAACCACACGGCATACAGGGAGCCGGCCAGGCCCGCCATGGTATTGGCGATCACAAAGGCGGACCACCTGACCCGAAAGGTGCTGTAGCCGAGAAAAATCATCCTGTCTTCGTTCATCTTGGTGGCCATACATGCGGCCCCATACACCGAATTGTCCGTGTATTTGCAGAATATCCACACAAACAGCGTCACCAGAAACGTAAAGATAAAGAAATCTTTTTGGTTGCCGAGATCCAGTATAGGGGTCGAACTCATATTCATGAGGAACGACAGGCCTTCGTCTCCATGGGTGATTCCCATCAGGACCTTTTCAACGAGAAAGTAGATGATGACGCACAAGGCCAGATTCACCAGAGCAAAATAGTCACTGCGCAGTCTTACAAAGAAAGGGCCGACGATCAGGCAAAACACAGCACTCCCGACGATGCCGGCAAGTATGCCCATGTAGGGATTGCTACCCCAGTAAGAGAGGTAGAGTCCGGTGAAATATGCGCCAACGGCAAGGTAGGCAGGCTGGCCGAAAGAGAGGAGTCCCACCCGACCCAGGAGAAAGTTGCATGCCATTGTGTAGATGGCGAATATCAGGACTTCCGTAGCGAAAGGCACCGGCAGGAACAGGCGCATGAGGGCCAGCAGAAAAAAGGCGACCAGAATTCCACTCCAGTTTTTCACCAGCCTACCCATTTGGGTCTCTATTCTCCCCTCTCATACAGATCGTCATTTCGCTCGAAGGGCAACCCCGAACGCACCTCAGTTCTCTTTGCCGGCCGGAAACAGGCCTCTTATCTCTTGGGTTCTCCGGTGACTTCAGACGGGCACAGAAAGCGCTACAGGTATTTCTCAAAGACGATATTCTTGATGTCGTCTTCATCCGAGGTTTCACTCATGACCTGCCCTTCTTTCATGGCATACACCCGATCGGATATTCGACAGACCAGAGACAAGTTCTGTTCGACTATGATCAAAGCAGCATTTTTGCGGATCTCTTTGAAAATCTCCCTGAGGTGCTCAACGATAACCGGCGCCAAGCCTTCCGTAGGCTCGTCGATCAATAGGACGCTCGGCGTTCCGAGAAGGGCCCTGCCGATCATGAGCATTTGTTTCTCACCACCGCTGAGATAGCCGGCTTTCCGGTTCATCAGGGACCTCAGGTTTGGAAAATAATCAAAAATGCGATCCAGGTTCTTGTCCTTGGTGGCGTAACTGGCCAGTTCCATATTTTCTGCGACCGTCAAATCCGAAAAGACCTTTTTGTCCTGGGCGACGTACCTGAGCCCCATTTTGGCAAGGGTATAAGAGGGAATGCCGGCAATTTCCTGCTCTTTATACGTTATGGAGCCCGAAGTCGGCTTCAGAAACCCGGAAATGCTTTTCAGCAGTGTGGTTTTTCCGGCGCCGTTTCTTCCCACACAGGACACTACCTCCTTCGGCGCGATATTCATGGAGACCCCGAACAGCACCCGTGAATCGCCATAAGAGACGTCTAGATTGTTCACTTCCAGTACAGAGTCTGTCGACATAACGGTTTTCGTCCCATCTATCAGTAACATCAGGCGAATTCAGCGGCAACGCTAGGAGGTACAGTCAATCTGCCAATAACTTTTCCGTACTTCCGCACATTCAAGGCATTCTCTGCAATCCCCGTCGGCAATAACTCTGCCTTCGTGCATCACGGTCAGCCTCTCTACCAGATCTTCGATCTTTGAAATCTTATGCTCAACGATCAGGATGGTTTGCTTCCCAACCTGTCGCCGCAATACACCCAGCAGCCTCTCGATTTCTCCTTCGCTCAGGCCGGCCAGGGGCTCATCCAGCAGAAGCACCTTCGGCTCCGCAAGCAACACCATGGCAATCTCCAGCCGGCGTTTTTCTCCCAGCGAAAGGTGCTTCACTTCCTTGTATGCTGCTTCACTCAGATCAAAGGTCTCGAGGGACTCATGGATCCCTTCATCCGCGCCGCTCTTTATTCTGCCTGAAAAAAAGAGGTTCAGGAAAGAGGCCTTTCGGCGGCGCCGAAAGGAGGAGAGCATGAGATTGTCAAGGACCGTCAAATTGTCGAAGGTGGAGGTAATCTGAAATGTCTTCATCATGCCAGCTGCCACCCGTTTCTGGGGAGACCATCTGGAGATGTCTTCTCCCTTGAACAGGATCGCACCCTCGTCAGGCGTGTAATATCCGGTGATGAGGTTGAAAAGCGTCGTCTTGCCGGCACCGTTGGAGCCGATGATGCCCGCGATTTCATTCTCACCCAGCGCATAGTCGACCCCGTTGACGGCGATGAGGTCTCCGAATTTCTTGGTGATATGTTCCGCTTTGATTATTTCAGCTCGCTCGCTCGCGGCCACAGGCAGGCTCTCCTGGTTGTCCCTGCTCCAGGACGGCGGGTGAGGCTCCCGGGGCAGGACATTACGTTGATTATTTAATACCCTAAGGACTTGAGAGTTGGAAATACCGCTTCCCCGCCTTGGGAACCCACCACATCGAACAAGTCCCATTTGGAGGTGCTGTCTTTGGGCGCCTTTCCCCGTACCAGGTAGCCCGCATTCTTGTAAATGGGCTCATGATCCTTCCTCCATACCCCCGTACCTTTGACCGACATGAAGCTGCTGTTCTGAGCCAGGGCACGGGCAACGGCGTCGGCGCTGAAATCCCCTGCCTTCTGCACCAGTCTGAAAAGCTCTTTCACCCCGAGGTAGGCTATGGTTGCATAGGAGTCCGGCGGCATGCCGTATTTCTTCCGGTATCTGTCCGTGTAGGCGTTCGCGGCCTTCACCACATCGGCTTCCGGCCATCCTTTCATATTCCAGTAGAAAAAGTGCATGGAATAGACCCCTTCCAATGCTTCGGGAGGAATTCCTTTGGCCACGACGTTGGTCATCCACGCATTGAAAATGGTCATTTGCTTGTTGAGGCCCATTTGGTAGCACTGTTTGAGAAGTGCAACTGCATCCCCTGCGAACTGGGCTGAAATGAAGACGTCAGGATGTGCATTCTTGACTTTTTCCAGGACGGTGGTGAAATCACTGGTTCCTTTTGCCACCTCGTCATATCCCACGATCTGGCCGCCGTACTTCTTCGCAGCGGCATAAACTCCGTCTCGTATCCCGTATCCCCAGCTGTCGGACCTGGCCAGGAAGTAGATCTTCTTCTTATGGAGGTTATTGATAGCGGCGGCCCCGTCCATGAAACCCACGGTCCAGGAGCTGAACCCCGCTCCAAATGCGGCTGTTGCCAGGCTGTTTTTCTCGTACTGGCTCACTGCCATCATGCAGCAAGGCACATATGGCATAGGGTTCTTCTTTACCACCGCATTGATTGCGGAAGCGATGGGAGAAAATGACTGTCCCGTCACGGCATTGGCGCCTTGGTCAACCATGTACCGGAATCTCCTCAGGGCCACATCAATTTTCGCCTCTTCATCGGCAACCATGGGCTTTACCATGACTTTTCCCCAAGGCATGGATAAGCCGCCCTGACTGTTGATCTCATCGACAGCCAAAAGGACGCCTTCCTTCTGGGTCTCGGCAACGCCGGCAAAAACACCTGTCAGAGGAAGCAGCACAGCGAGCTTGTACTCCTTGGGATGCGCGGCGATTGCGTTGCTTACACAGAAACTAAGAACCAGACACGCAATTGAAAGCAGAACGATACCTTTTTTCATTTTTCCCTCCCCGATTTCTGTGGATGATGAATAATATCCGATACAACCTCCCTGCCCTTTCTTCCACCTGGGCCAAGATCCCAGTGTTTCAATTATCCTATCCCGTTTGTTCTCTGGATGTCAATATGCCTTGCACTCAGGGACAATCTCTCCCGAGGACAGGATCAATTCAACCGCCAACTCAGCTCCTCCTTTATACACGTTTTCACAGGTGTGATTTAAGCTCAGAGGGACCCATTTCCGGCGTAGGGGGCGGCACTCCCGCTCCCCGAATTTTTCCATAAACCGGCTTTGAAGCTCAAAGCAGAGTTCATCGATACAGGTCAAATCGTCCGTCGGTTCTTTTCTTCCATACAAAAGGCCGATGCAGATGATGCCCGACGCGAGCGCACCGCACAGATGCCCTATCTGCATGAGCGGGAGTTCTTCAGGAGGCCTTTTGTCCCTGCCGGATGCGATTTCCTCCAGGCACGCGTTGAGATCTATTCCGGGATCCTTGCGGCGTGTGCCGCCTCCGCCATGAAAACCCGTGGCGATCCTGACCATCGAAGGGTCCGTAATTTTCAGGGTATCGTTAATGGCCATGAAGACCGATTCACTGCAATGAAAGCCTGCCTTGCGAAACTGGACCGCCTTGGCGCCCGCTTCCAGGCTTTTCCGTTCGATGTCTTCCGTCATTCACATTCCTCCGGATACAACATGCACGTCCTCAAAGGGGAATCTTGTTCAGAAACGCAGTGGAGAGATCCTCCGTTTTCATGAGAGGCCAATCCTCGGTCTTTACCAGGCTGTCCATCCTCCATCCACAGGCAGGGTGACCCCTGTCACCATGTCGGAGGCCCCACTGGACAGATAGACAACGGTCCCGACCAGATCCTCGGGGCGGCAGAACCTGCCGGCGGGAATTTTCCGCAGCACCTCTTTGCGCCACTCGGGATCGGAGAAAAGCTTTGCGTTCATGGGTGTCTCCGTTGCCGTCGGGGCGATGGCGTTTACATTGACATGATGGGGGGCCCACTCGATGGCGAGCACCTTCGTCAACTGGGTGACTCCGCCTTTGCTTGCGCAGTATGCGGATCGGCTCTCATTTCCCACCAGGCCGAACGTGGACCCTATGTTGACGATCTTCCCGTGTTTTTGTTCCACCATGATCCGCCCGATAATCTGGCAGCAGAAAAAGAGACCTTTCAGGTTGGTATCCATAATGAGATCCCAATGTTCTTCAGTGACTTCCAGGGCGGGCTCATGAACATTCGTCCCGGAATTGTTCACCAGGATGTCGATTTTTCCGAAGGTCTTTCTTGTCTCCTCAGCCAGTGCCTCTATCTCCGTCAATACCGTTATATCGGTAGGCCGGACCAGGGCCTTCCTTCCCATGGAACGAACTTCTTCCGCAAGCGACTCCAACTCACCTACTGTGCGGCTGCAGACCACCAGGTCGGCGCCGGCATCCGCCAGGCCCAAGGCCAAAGTGCGGCCGATTCCCCTGCCTGCGCCCGCCACAACGGCCACCTTGTTACTCAAATCAAAACTCGCAAATTCCATTAGAACGCCTCCCCGATGAGTCCATCAAAAGCTATTGGATTTTTTTTGTATCGCCTCCAGCACTCTTTCCGGTGTCGCCGGCAAGGTGTAGATTCTCACGCCCACGGCATCGTAGATCGCGTTGCAGATAGCCGCGGCAGTCGGTACGAGCGTCGGTTCACCCGCCCCTTTGGCTCCGAACGGTCCCGTCGGATCGTAGTTGTCCACGATGATCACGTCCACATCCGGCGCATCCATACTTGTGGGCGCCACATAGTCTGTCAGGCTGGGGTTGACCTGCCTGCCCTTCTCGTAAATGATTTCCTCGGACAGGGCAAAGCCCACCCCCATGACGATCCCGCCCTGGACCTGTCCTTCCACCAGCATGGGGTTGACGGGCGTTCCACAGTCGTGCGCCGCCACGATGCGCAGCACATCCACCTTCCCGGTTTCGGTGTCCACTTCAACCTCGGCGATCTGAGTTGCGTAGACATACGTGTTGAAGGGCTTCCCCTGCCCTGTGTCCGGATCCAGGGGCGCGGTCGGCGGATTGAAGAACGCGCTGGCTTCAAGGGGCCTCCCAAGGATAACCTGGCTGTTGAAGGCCACTTCTCCCAAGGTCAGTCCTTTCTGGGGGAAACCAATTACCTGGACGCGGCGTTCCTTGGCCTCGAGCTGATCAGGCTGGACCTCGAGCATCCTGCCCGCCACGTCAAACACCATTTTCTTGAGTTCGGCCGCGGCCTGCCTGACGGCGTTGCCCGTCACATACGTCGTCCGGCTGGCAATCGCGCCGGTATCCACCGGTGTCGCATCGGTATCGGCGGAGACGACCGCCACATCATCAACCGTAATGCCCAACTCCTCTGCCGCGATTTGGGACAGCACCGTCAGCGAGCCCTGGCCGGTCTCCACCGTTCCAGTGAGCAGAAGGGCCGTGCCGTCTTCGTTGAGTTTAATGGTTGCCGTGCTGGGATTTGATTTTACCATGAAGCCGATGGGATACCACATACACGCCATACCCTGCCCGCGTTTCTTCATCTTTTCTACTCCTTCCATCCGAACCGGGCCGAAGCTGCCGTCAGTGTTTCTTTGACGGCCACGCTGTATAGGATCTGTCCCGTGGGGCTGACCGAGCCTTCGTGATAGCTGTTGAGCAGGCGAATCTGAAGCGGGTCCATCGAAAGCTCATGAGCAATACGGTCCATGTGCGACTCATAGGCAAAGCAGACCTGGGGTGCTCCGAAGCCCCGCATGGCGCCGGCAGGCGCCTTGTTGGTGTAGACCGCATATGCCTCTGCATGCAGGTTCTGTATATCATAAGGCCCGGCGGACAGGACAATGGCCTTGCCAAGCGTGGTCTCGCTCCATGAGCAATACGCCCCGCCGTCCGCAACCAGGCGGATCCAGCGAGCCAGGATGCGGCCGTCATTGCGCACGCCGGTCCGGTAGTCCATCACAAAGGGATGGCGTTTGGTGGTAGAGGTGAATTCCTCTTCACGCGTGTAGAAACTCTTGACCGGCCTGCCGGTTTTTCGGGCCAGCACCGCCACCACCGGCTCCACGGTTATCTCGTTCTTGCCGCCGAAATTACCGCCCACCTGCGTCGAGACGACGCGCACTCTGTTGAGGGGCAGCCCCAAGACACCGGCGATGTCGCTTCTGCCCAGCGTAATTCGGCCCAGGCTGGACCAGACCGTCAGACGATTTCGTGCGTCCCACGCAGCGATGCAGGCATGGGTTTCGACGGGCAAATGGTCCACCATGGAGGAAGCGTAGCGCTCTTCGATTACATGATCGGACTCGGCAAATGCCTTTTCCACATCTCCTTTCTGGATGCGGTATTGGGAGTAGATGTTGCTCTTGGGTTCATGGACCTTCGGCGCTGTCTTTTCCATCGCCTCGAAGGGGTCGAAAACTTCAGGCAAAGGTTCATATTCCACCTTGATCTTGTCCAGGGCCTCGACGGCAATCTGCGGGTCGACGGCCGCAACGGCGGCCACGCCGTCCCCCATATGGCGGACTTTGTCAACCGCCAGCACCGGCTGATCCGGGAAAGAGGGACCGAATGCGTTCCGCAGAAAATCTTTGCCTGTCACCGTCGCCAAGACCCCGGGTACGGCTTCTGCCTCACGGGTGTCGATATGGATGATACGGGCATGGGGGTGTCGGCTGCGCAAGATCCGCGCATGGAGCATCCCGGGAAAAGAGAGGTCACCCGCATACTTCAACTCACCCGTTACTTGAGAGAGGGTATCCAGGCGGGGGATATTATGCCCCACGACTGAAGTGTTCGGACCGGATCGGAAGCGTTGTCCGCCCAAGCCGGTCCTGCCGACGGAAGATGTGCTCTCAGTCATGCTGTCCCTCATTTGTCCGACCCTGTGGTTTCCTGCATCTTGCGGCCCACACTCAACACGGCATCCACAATTTTGGTGTAGCCCGTGCAGCGGCACAGGTTTCCGGAAAGGGCCCTGCGGACCTCCTGGGCCGTCGGACTGGGATTTTCGTCCAGCAGTGCCTTTGCCGACAAAATCATACCCGGTGCACAGTATCCGCACTGAACCGCAGCGTTTTCCACAAATGCGGACTGGAGCGGGTGTGGATGCCGGGGATCGCCGACGCCCTCAATGGTGGTCACCGATGCTCCCTGGGCGCGAACGGCCAGCACCAGGCAGGCGTTGACCGTCTTTCCATCCAGCAGCACGGTGCATGCGCCGCATTCGCCTTCGTCGCACCCCTTTTTGGTGCCGGTAAGTCCCCAGGTCTCCCGCAACACATCCAGAAGAGTAGTCTCCGGGGCAACCGTTGCCTCTTTCCATTCGCCATTTACGCACATCCGAACCTGAACCAAAACGCACTCTCCTTCACACAATCGTTTGACGCGAAAGCGCCCCTTCGATTACCCGGCGCACCAGAACCTGGACGAGTTCCCTGCGATACCGGGCAGAGCTTCGAAAATCATCTATGGGTTTGGCCTCACCGCCGGCAATCCTGCCGGCCTCCGCGATGGTCTCCGGGGAAACCTTCTTCTCCGCCAGGTACGTTTCGGCCTTTCGTGCCCGGATCGGTGTCGGCGCCACAGCCCCCAGGGCCAATCGCGTGCGCTGAAAACAGCCGGATGTCCGGTCCACCTCCACGCAGGCGGCCCCGTTGACAAGAGACAGGGTCAGGGCATTGCGTCGTCCGAATTTCAGAAAACTCGACGACTTTCCGAGTTCTTCCCGTGGGATCAGGATGCTGACCAGGAGTTCTTTCGGTGTCAGGAGAGAACAACGAGGTGCAACAAAGAACGTCTCGAGGGGAACCCGTCTCCGCCCTTCGGCATCAGCCACTGTCACCAGGGCATCCAGGACCAGCAACGGCGGGGCGCTATCGAGAGAAGGCACGCAGGAAACCAGATTGCCTCCGATGGTGCCCAGATTCCGCGTCTGGTCGGATCCTACCGACGCGGAGGCGGCGGCCACAGCCGGTGTGTGTCGCCGGACCAACTCGGATGCCTTGATCTCGGCGTGTGTAACCATACTGCCGATCATGAGGCCCTCGTCGGTCAGTTCAACCCCATGGAGTTCCTCGATCTTTGAGATATCCACCAGGAGCCCCGGGCGAACCATGTCGCGTTTCATGCGCACCAGCAGGTCCGTACCACCGGCAATGGGGACAGCATTCGGGCTGTTGTCGGACAGCATTCCGATAGCCTCTTCTACTGAATCGGGGGTGACAAGTTCAAAGGATCTCAAAGTGTGGTTCCGATCATGGGTTTCCGGATTGCCCGGCCGTCCAGCCTCGGTGGACTTAACGACCGGGCGGTCACGAGAGTGTTTGCCGCGAGAATGTTATCTCATGGCCTCTTCCATATGCTCCATCAAGGTGAAGAGCACCGGTCCATCGGCCGTAACCAGGACGTTTTCTTCCAGACGACAGGTCTGCGGCAGACCCGCATGCCCGGCGAAGGTCTCCACTGCGAAGTACATATTCTCCTTGATCTCGGCAGGGTAGTCGAATGAATAGGCGCGGGACATCCACATGCCCTCGTACAGAGTGATGCCGATACTGTGGGCAAACTGCTGCAGGGTGACCGTCCCGTATTTATCGTCGGCGTATTCGGGAAATGCTGCAGCCACATCGGCCGTTGTATTTCCCGGTTTGAGGTTTTCGATGCCGGCATACATGGAATCGTATACTTCCCGGTACAGATCGATTTCCTGCTGCGTCATTTTGGCGGCACACTTGAAGCATCTCACGAAATCGACAAAGTAACCGGAAGGGCCCACGGCATTGATATCCACAATTACCAGGTCCCCCTGGCGGATCATTTTGTCCGTGGCCCAACGTCGGTATGGGCTGGTGTTTCCACCTGAAGCCACGATAATATCGTAGATGATCTCGCAGCCCCTCTCCAGCATGAATTCGTGGACCTTGGCTTCGATCTCACGCTCGCGCACGCCCGGTTTCAGCCATTCATATTTGATTTTCCACATGGCCGCGTCGCCGATGGAAGACGCCTGTTTGAGCAGTTCTATCTCGTCTCGCGTCTTGACAACCCGGGCCGCCGACATGGCGGGCCACCCGTTGACGATCTTCAGCCCGCGCTCCTCAAATGCCTTCAAGGAGGGCATGTCAAGGTTATCTATGCCGATCTGCTCTTTGCTGACGCCGTTTTCTTCCAGGACATCCATTACGGTGTCGACCATCTTGCCGACCATGTGAGGTACGGCCCCTTCAGCCCACTGCCAGGTCATTGCCGGTCTGATGCGCGATTCCATCCAGGGCAGGTCTATCTTGGCGCACTCCAGATCGGAGCCGGCCGTCTCAAACAGCACCGGTTCACCGCCATTGGGCAGGACAAGATAGCGAATGTTGATGTTGTACTTCCAGTTCCCCTGATAGGAACCCACGACGTAGCGGATATTGGCGCCTGCGAAAAGCACGAGTGCACCCAACTTGAAGGCGTCCATCTGTTGACGCGTGCGTTCCAGGCGATCTTTACGCAACCGTTCGAAGTCCACCCGGACCTGCCAATCAGCCCCCGTCTGGCTGTAAAGTCTCCTCGGGGCCCATTCGTGCGGGCTGTTTATAAAGCTTGTATCCATTCTGTATCCCATGGCGTGTCTCCTTCCTTCCTTTTTGCAGTCTATGCTCTACATCTTATATAAGTTCTGAAGCCTAAAAATTTTTTAGGCCGAAAGTAATCTGCTGTCAAGAAAAATGTTGCTGTATCGTGCATTTTGTTCACCCTCATAGAACAAGAGCGCTCCCGTTACTGATAGGTTGACAAGAGGGTTGACAACGCATGAATTTAATACGAGGAGACCTTTGTAACATTATGGCTTTTTTACCATTTTAGAGTTTTATGGGTTATGCTAATCAGGAAAATTGGCAAACGCAATTGCTCGTTTTGGAAAGAAAACGAACTTCAGACCCGCACAAAAGAATTTTTTTGTTCAAGTACGCTGAAAAATATGTATAATAAAAGACGTTGTTTCCTGTGGCTTGCGTCCACACGGAAGATCACCCTTTGTCCTTTCTCTGGTCTTCCAAGTGGAAGAACAGCCGCCATCCAGTCGAACTCCATGAGCGAGGGAAAAAATGAACGAGAGAATCCATACAGTCCGCATCCCTTTCACCTTGCCGGTCAGTGAAGAGAGGAAGGTCCAGCGGGTGGTCTTCAGTTACATCGTTATCGGGCAGCGTGTCTGTCTGGTGGATACCGGGCCTGCAGGCGGCGAGCAGCGCATCTGCGATGCCCTGACGCTGCTGGGAAAATCCCCGAAAGATGCAGATCTCGTGGTGAATACCCACGAACATCCTGATCATATCGGGGGCAATGCCTTTTTCAGTCGCTTTTCAGAACCCCGATTCGCCTGTCACGCGGATGCGGTACGCTGGATAGAAACCTTGGATATCCAGTATAAGGAACGGCCGATTCACGGATTTTATGGCCTTGCCGGACAGCCGGTTCACATCCATAAGCTTCTGCATGACGGAGAGACAATCGACCTCGGCGGCGGGACGAGCCTTCAGGTCATTTTCACCCCGGGTCATTCTCCCGGTTCCATCTCACTCTTTTGCCCGCAGGACAGTGCCTTGATCATCGGGGATGCCATACAGCCGGTCGACGGGCTTCCGCTCTATATAGATCCGGCCAGGACACGGGCATCGCTCAGGAGATTGATGAGCATTTCCGGCGTGAAAAAGATGTACCTGTCGAGTGTGGAGGAGCCGTACACAGGAGAAGCGATCACGAGAGCATTCACGGCAAGCCTGGAATACCTGGACCGGGTGGAGGCGCTTGCAAAAAAGGCTGCCGCGGACCTGCCGGAAGGCGCCACTCCCGAAGCCATCGCAGGGAGGGTGCTGGTTCAACTCGGACTGGACCCACCGCCTGTCATGTCCATGACAGTCACGAGCATTATGGCCCATTTATCCTGACAGGAAAATTCTGGAGGTCCCGAGAAAAATCTCCGGAAATTGAAAGTATGGGGGTTGCGTTCATGAAGATTCTCAAGGTTGAAGAGTTCATACGCCTGGAAAACCCGAATCCGGAAGAGGCCTATCGTCCTGAAATTCGGCTTGCAGATCAGAGTATCCATAACCTGGGAGGGATGTTCGGCCTGCTGGTTCCGGGCAGCCAGGTCCCTTACCATTATCACCGGGACCGGGAATCCATCCTCGTTCCAATAAGTGGGCAGGCAATCGAGATTGTCGAGGGAGAAGAAACTGTTATCGGACCCGGCGATATCCTTCTGATACCGGCCGGGGAAAAGCACATGGTGGTCAACCGCTCCGGCGAGGACTTTCGATTCCTTGAATTCTTTACCTGCCCTCCCCTGCTGTCCGACTTTGTGAAGGCGGAGTAGTCGGTTTCCATTAATAATTAAGGAGGGTTGGAATTATGCAGTATGGACCTTACGCGGTAGATTACGAATATCGCCCTTACAATCCCGAGCGCATGCGCAAAGAGAGAGTGGCGAGGGCGCAGGCTTCACTCAAAAAACACGGTCTTGGATCAGTTATTCTGTTCGACTTCGACTATCACCGCTACCTGGGATATTATTCATTCCACCAATATTGCAGACGCCGGCTTGGCCATTTTGTCCTTCTGATTGAGGGCGAAGGTTTTCCCTACGTTCCGCACGATCATTACCACGGCACTTGGGATCAGGCACGGATGCCTTGGTTTGAAGGCAAAATGGTTCTGGAAACGGCTAAGGCCTTCACCTTACAGCAAGGTCTTGTCGATCACCCGGATTGGGTGCCCGGCGAAATGGACAAGATAGTCGCGGAAGTCAAAGGTCTGCTGGAAAAGCATGGTAAGGCCGATATGCCCATCGGTATAGACATATCCAATTATTATTTGATTAAGGCTTTCGAGAAAGCGGGCCTGGAAATTTGTGATGGACTTGTGGCCATGATCGATGCAACTCAGGTTAAAACCGAGGATGAAATCCACTGCCTGCGGATGGCCGGAGTGATCACGGAAAGCGCCCATTGGGAGGTATGCAAGGCTTTACGTCCGGGCATGACCGAACTCCAGGTTGCCGGCGTTGCCGCCAACGCGCTCTATAAACTGGGAGCTGAAGAGTTAGAAGGCCCCAGCTTCGTGGTTTGCTCCGGTGAAAGATCCGGCTACGGAGTGCCGAACATGCCCACCGATCGAATCATAAGGCCGGGAGATTTTGTGATTGTAGATATCAATGGCGTCAGTTTCAATGGCTACCGGACCTGTTTCTACCGCACGTATTTGGTAGGAGACAAGCCGACGCAATTCCAGAAAGAAGTCTACAAAACGGCTCGCGACGGCCTCTATGCCCTGACGGAATGCGTGAAACCCGGCATCACCACGGAAGACGTAACAAAAAATTGGCTGAAAAAGGGTGACTTCCCGGGGGGTTGGGGACGCGAGGTCAAATGGCCTGAACCGGGTCGGCGTTTCTTCGGCTCGGTGGGACATTCGATCGGCCTCCGCTCCGGAGATGCGGGACCCAATATTGCCGGCGCTAGTGCGGCCATGGGCTATCATGTCCCCGGCGTTAAGATACAAAAGAATATGTGCTTTGCGGTCGAAGTGGGAGTTTTCACCTGGCTTGGCGACAGATGGGCCAAGGATGGCGTGAAAATCGAACACTCCGGGGTGGTCACCGATGATGGTTTCGAACCCTTCTACCGTGCTCCTAAAGATGACCTTATCGTCTGCGGACTGCCCGGAGAATATTACGCGGTAGATTGAGGATGTCAGCAGGTGAAGCCGACATCGTCCACGTTTTCTTGAATTCTTTACCCGCCCTCTCCCGGCCTCAGACTTTGTGAAGGTGGGGTAGTGAGTTTTCAATCAAACGAAGAAGTTGTTTGATCAGGGTGAAAAATATTCATAGTTCAGGAATTCTGTTGACACCTGAGAGCGTCCAAACTAAAATTAGATTGTTTATTGAAAAGTCTGTATTCATGGAGAGGAATTAGGTATTGCCGACAACGCTGAAGGAACTGGGTAAAACGATTCGCAATGAAAGGCAAAAACGCCGGCTGACCCTCGAACAATTGTCCGGGGAGACAAGTCTTTCCAAGAGTTTTCTCAGTCAGGTGGAACGAGGTCTCACCGAACCTTCAATCAGCTCCCTGAAGAAGATCGCCAAATATTTCGGATTCAGCGTTGTCAATCTTTTCCCTTCCGAAAGTGTCGTGTTTCCGGGCTGGGGATACCGGAACGGCATGCCTGAGCCGAACGGAAACTCTCCTTCTTATATTCAAGACGTGAGGGTGGTACGGGCTGACAGGCGCAAAGGGCTCTCTCTTCCCGGTTCGAGAATCGTGTATGATTTGCTTACCCCTGATATGAATAGACAAATTGAAGTCATGTACATGAAGGTCAACCGTGACCAGACCTCGGGTGACGAACCTATGCTCGACCCGCCCGGCGAGAAATTCGCACTGGTGCTGAAAGGAACGCTTGAGATGAAACTGGGCAATGAAACATATCTGCTCAATGAGGGAGACAGCATTTACTACCCCACAAATATTCCTCACTCCTGGAAAGCCCTGAACAGCGAGTCCATAGAAGTAATCTGGGTTGTCACACCCCCTTCTTTTTAGGACAGCAGAGACAAGAAATTCCCCGCAGCGATCTTGTCGAAGGCTTGCATAAGCGACCGCCAACCCGGACGGAATGTGCGCTGTCCGTCCGAAGGCTGCGGAAAGCATTGTTTGACTAATAAACGTGTAGAACTTAGGAGGATACATCAATGACTACGAGACGGAATGGCAATTCGGATCAAGAAACGCAGCATCCCTGGAAGACGGATAACTGGTTTGTCAGTCCATGGAACTTCCTGGATGAGGTCACCACGGGTTTTACTCCGCCTGCAAAGATCAAGATTCACGATGTCACTTTACGTGACGGTGAGCAGCAGGCCGGCATCATCTTTACGAAGGATGACAAGATCCGGATTGCTGAAAAGCTTTCCGAGATCGGCATTCATCGCATCGAGGCGGGAATGCCAGCCGTATCACCCAGAGATGAAGAAGCAATAAGAGAAATAGTGAAGCGCAATCTCAATTCCGAGATCTTCTGCTTTTGCCGGTGCATGGTGAATGATGTCCAATTGGCTGCGGATTGCGGGGTGGACGGGATTGTGATCGAAATACCTTCCAGCAAGCATCTCATCGAGCAGGGCTACAGGTGGCCGCTGGAAAAGGCGATAGACCTCTCCATCAAGGCCACGTCTTTCGCCAAGAAACAGGGCCTCTATACGGTCTTTTTTACGATAGACGGTTCCCGGGCCGATCTGGACTGGCTTTTGGACCTGGTTGAGCAAGTGGCTACTGAAGGCCACATGGATGCCTTTACCCTTGTCGATACATTCGGAGTGCTTTCCCCGCAGGCAGCGAGTTTCTTTGCCAGGAAAGTAAGAGAGAGGATCAAAAAGCCGCTGGAGATCCATTTTCATTCCGATTTCGGACTGGGTGTGGCCAATACCATCAATGCCGTGCTTGCCGGTGCGGAAGTCATACATTCAACGGTCCTGGGCATCGGAGAGAGGGCCGGCAACACGCCCCTGGAAGAAACCGTATTGGCCTTGTTGACTATGTACGGTATTGATGCAGGGCTCGACTACAGCAAAATGAACGAGCTCTCGACGCTGGTTCAGCAGCTTTCCGGGGTATCCGTGCCGGAATGCAGGCCTTTCATCGGCAAAGGTGCATACACTATTGAATCCGGCATTGTCACCGGATGGTATAAGAACACGTTTGAAGCCCATCCCACGACGGTCTTTCCTGTCAACCCGGACTTCGTGGGCCATGAAAAGCCGAAAATAGTTCTGGGCAAGAAAAGCGGTCTTGACAATATCGCCATATGGTCCAAGAAACTCAATGTCGAGCTCGACGAGGACGAGGCGCTCGAGGTTCTTCGGAAACTCAAGCTGCAGAGCCATGATGTCAAGAGGGTCCTCACCGAGGAGGAGTTCAAAAAGATCGCCCAGGAAGTCAAGAATAAGAATTCCTAGGCAATCAAAAGAATGCGCCGAAGCCGGCCCCGCTCCGGAGCGGAGGTATTGCAGGAAACATGGATGCAAAAATCAGACATGCACTAGTAGATATTGTGGGTTCGCAGAACTTCACCGAAACCCTCATCGATCTGGTCAGCTTCAGCTCGGATGCCTCGGAGTATCAGCACCGCCCGGACGCGGCCCTTTGGGTTCAGGATACCGGCCAGGTGTCCGCCGTTCTCAAACTGGCGAGTGAGTACGGGATTCCCGTTACTCCGCGAGGGGCCGGTACGAGTCTTGCGGGAACCGCTGTTCCCCAATACGGCGGAATCGTGATGGACATGAGCCGCATGAACGAGATCCTGAAGATCAGTATCGAAGATCGCCTCGTTGTCGTTCAACCGGGTGTTATTTTTGACAACCTTCAGCGGGCTCTCGCACCGTACGGATTCTTTTTTCCGCCGGACCCCGCTTCCAGCAACGTGTCGACGCTCGGCGGCAATATCGCGACGAACGCCGGCGGACTCAAAGGAGCAAAGTACGGCGTCACGCGCGATTACGTCCTGGGGCTCAAGGCGGTCCTGCCGAACGGATCGACCCTCAAGACCGGATCAAAATGCATGAAAAGCGTTTCCGGGTACGATCTGACGAGGCTGTTCGTCGGCTCTGAAGGGACCCTCGGGGTCGTGACCGAGATAACATTGAAAATCAACCCGAAACCATCTGAGACCAGCACCTGCTCGGCCTTCTTTGACAGCATAGAAGAAGCCGGAAAGGCCGTCAGCCAGATCATGCGGTCCGGGATCATCCCGAGCGCCCTGGAGTTTCTCGACAGGATGAGTCTCAAAGCCGTCAATGAGTCTACGGATATCCACCTTCGGGAAGCGGCGGCCATGCTGGTGGTGGAAACGGACGGCTACACGCATCAAGAGACGGATTATCAGATGGCCAAGGTCATTGATTGCTTCAGGGCAAACAACGCCAAAGAGATCACCAAGGCCGCTTCTCCAGAGGAAGCAGCCAGGCTGTGGTTGGCACGAAAATCGGCATACGGAGTCATGGCCAGGCTGAACTATAACATCACCGTCGAGGATATAACGGTCCCCATAAGCAAGGTCCCTGAAATGCTCGTCAAGATTGAGGAGATCGGGAAGCGCCGCAATGTAACGATCGCAACCGTGGGCCATTTGGGCGACGGCAACCTTCACCCCTGCATCGTTTATGACGGCACGGACTCTGAGGAGGTCGCCGGAGTCGAGAAGACCATCGAAGACTTGTTCAAACAGGCCATCGAACTGGAAGGGACACTCACAGGGGAGCACGGGATCGGTCTTGCGAAGGCTCCCTACATGAGCCTGGAACACGATGAAGTGGCCATGGACGTGATGCGGGGTCTGAAGAAACTCTTCGACCCCAAGAACATACTGAATCCCGGGAAGATGGGCCTGCAGGGGTAGCGATGCAGGCAACATACGATTTCGGGCTGAATTGCCGGAACAGGTGCTGCAATCTTCCAGGTGCGGATTTTGTCAGGCGGTGTGTCCGGTGCACGGAGCGACGCTGGGCTCATGAATTTCGACAAGACCTCCATTGAAAAGGCCTTCCTGCCCTATGAAAAAAGACTGCGGGCACAGGAGAAGCTGCGGCGGCTTCTCGGCGTCAGGGAGGTCGACCACCCCACGTACGATCGATACATCACCGGTCCGATAAGCCGTTTCGACCGCCGAAAAAACGCCTTCGCGGTCTTGAAACCCGAAAATCCGTTCGGAGAGGATTACCGGAAGAAGTTCAGGGCCCGCACCGGACACGACGACTGGGAGGATCCCCTGCCCTGCAGCGACCTGGCTCCGGAGGACCGTATCGCACAGAGTCTGGGGGAGGCAACGTGGCGGCTCTGCAGGCATTATCTCCCCACGCCTCTTCCCCTGACGCCTCCGGAAGGACGCCTTGAGGTTGACGACAAGGCATGGATGTCCCGGCTGATCAAATGGACGGCATTGATGTTCGGGGCCGAAATGGTCCGCATCACCGAACTGGATCAACGCTGGGTCTACCAGGACGTCCATATCGCGCATAAATACGCCATCGTGGTAGTCGTTCATCACGTGCGGAGCCTCAACCGCCTGGCTCCTTCTCACTTCTCCTCGCCTTCCACCGGCGACGCATACTCGCGGCTTAAATTCATCACCACCCAACTGGCTGATTTTATCCGTGGTCTCGGGTATGATGCGGCTTATCGGGAGACCCTGGGTTCGAATCCGGAACTGCTGATGGTGCCCGTGGCCATCGACGCAGGCGTAGGGGAATTTGCCCGCAACGGCCGGGTTCTGTCACCGGAATTTGGGATCAATATGCGCTTAAAGGCGGTTACCACAGACCTCCCTTTAGCTCCAGACAAGCCGATTTCCTTCGGCACGCATGAATTCTGTATGGTCTGCGAGAGCTGCGCCACCTACTGTCCTGCCAACGCCATCCCTCATGGACCGCCCACGGAAGAGCCCCCCAGCCCGATATTCAACAACCCCGGTTTCAGAAAGTGGTATATCCGGGCCGACCGCTGTCTCACCTTCTGGGGAATCAACAAGAAAAAATGGCTAACCTGTGGCGGCCGGTGCATAGCTGTCTGCCCATGGAACAAACCGCTCGTCCTCTATCATCACGTTGTCCGGTGGGCGGCCATCCACTTCCCCGGACCTCTCAAGAAATTCCTGGTATGGGCCGACAAAGTCGTTTACCACCGGCGCAAGAGCATCAAGAGAAAGCAATAGGCAAGACTTGCGTGCCTATGAGCACGGTGGGCCATCAGGCTCATCGGTCTCCAAACCGGTTCCGGTGCAGCCAACTGAATTCTTCTCTCCTGGGGGCAGAAGGGTTCTTGTCCCTCGGAAATCCTTCCTCTGCAGGTTTCCCGATCTTCACCACGGCTGTCAATTCATATCCATCCGGGATGCGGAGCTCTCGCTCAACCTCTTTCTTTTCTTCTCCCCAGTAGAGAACAATGCCGCTTCCAAGGCCCTCTGCAACTGCGGAAAGGGACATATTTTCGATGCAGAGCCACACGCTCCTCTCCCACCCCGTCTCATTGCAGACAGCCACGATACTGGCGTTGTCGAAAGACCGTTTCTGGGCCAGGGCCGCCCTTTCACGCGCATCCGACGCCTGTTTGTCCTTTTGATCGGGATCCACTTTGCAGTTGAGCCGGTACTTCAGATCCGCAAGCCGGTCCACGGTTTGCCGGTCTTCCACGATGATAAACTCCCAGGGCTGGCGGTTTCGGGCCGAAGGCGCCTTTGTTCCTGCCAGGATGATCTTCCGCAGTTGTGCGTCCGTTGCACCACTCTTATAAGCGCGGATGGTCCTTCTTTTTTCGATAGCGTCGTACAGTTCCATATTCACTCCTTCCTCTCTGAGTGCGCAAGATTCGTGACTTCGTCTCACAGACTTGCAGACATTGTAGCCCTTCTCTCAGGATTTCGTAAGGAGTTTTTCTTTTCACACGCAGGCCATTCGGTTTTGGGACTCCATGGATTCGTCAGCAGATTATCGACCATAGCTATGGCAGGTGCGTTTACCGAGAAAGGTGGTCCTACTTTGTAGTATCCCGGTTGGAGTTCTTTGCCGCGCGCGCGGAGGAAAATCAGCTTTTGTAGAACTCGAGATCCGGGCCGGCGAAGGGGGCTATCGCGTCGATGCGTTTCCGGCGTTCGGCCTGGTTCCAGTTCCATGTTTTACGCGCCAAGGCGGCATTTTGGGAAACCTGTTGGACGCTTTCCATACCACTGACAAGGGTGGTGATGGGCAGGGACCACACGAAGCCGAAGACATCCTCCACGGAAAGGACCGCCGGTATCGCCGGCTTGACGGAGACTTCCGTGCGACGCCACCCCTTGTTCCCTCCGAAGAAACGTCCGTAGGCCAGCGTTTTCATGGCCAGCACGCCGATGCCCGCCTCCACGCACTTGGGCACCACGTGGGTGACGAAGCTCTCGTAGTGGGGGTCGGCGGGGTTGACCGGCATCTGCGAGGAGGCCATCTTCACACCCCGCTTTTTGAGTTCCTCCAGCATCTTGAGGTGGGCTTTGTAGGAACCGTGGCCGGTGAAGCCGATGTGCCTGACCTTGCCATTTTTCCGGGCCTCGAGAAAGGCGTCCAACACACCATTTTGGAGACGCTCTTCCACATCCTTCGGGTTTTCGAGGGCATGCATCTGCCATAGATCCACATGGCCGGTCTTCATGCGGGAGAGGGAAGTGTCGAGTTCCTTCAGGGCCTGCTCTTTATTTCTGGCCAAGGATTTGGTCATGATGAAGGAAACGTCCCTGTACTTGGGGGTGAGGAATTTTCCATAGCGTTCCTCTGCTTTTCCGCCGCTGTACAGGGGCGCGTTGTCGAAGAAGCGCACCCCCTCTTCCAAGGCCTTTTCGATGATGGCCTGCGCGTCCTTTTCCGAGGCACTTCCCACATGGTCTCCACCCACGCCCAGGCTGGTCACGACCGCACCGGAAGAACCAAGCTTGCGCAGGGGCAGGAGCGTGCCCAGCCGATCGGAGGAGGAGGCGATGGCCGAGGCAATCTTTTCCTCGCCGCGGGAAAGGCCGGGCACCATCAGCCCGACGGTGCAACCCGCCAGCATGGCCATGAACTCCCTGCGTTTGAATCCCGTGTGCAGGCTGGCGGTCTTTTCATTCTCATGTTTCATAAGATCCTCCGTATTGGGACATTAGTCCTTTTATATTCAGTACAAAGAGGACTTCTTTATGGTGAAAATTCCCCGTTGCTGAGTGAATAATCAAATTTATTTGAGAGGGGGAGCGGCTTCCATCGGATTAAGACCATCGGCTGCCCAGGCGATCGCTTGATTCTGATTTAGCCGATTCAAACGCTCCATGTCGTTCTCAGGAATTTCAAAATCAAATAAATTCAGATTTTCTCGGATGCGCTCAGGTTTACTGCTTTTCGTTAATACACAATAGCCGTGCTGCAATCCCCACCTCAACAGCAATTTGGCTTCTGATACCTTAAGTTTTGTCGCAATTTCATTAGTGACCAATTGGCATTCTTCTTTTATCTCGGCAAGAACTTCTCCACCCTGTCCTTCTTCAGCTCGCCAGGTTGAAAGAGGAGCGAGCGAGCTGTATGCAATCGGTGCGATTGAATTCTCCTTCATGTACCTGGTCAAATCAGTCTGGGCACAAATTGGATGAAATTCAACTTGGTTAGCCTCAGGTTTTGGCAGGTCTGCATCGAAAATCTCTCTAAGTTTCTCTTCATTGTAGTTTGACACTCCGATATGCTTGGTCAGCCCTGATTTTTTCAGCTCTACAAGAGCGTTCCACTGTTCCAGTCTAAGTTCCGACAGTGGCGCATGTATAAGGTAAAGATCTACATAGTCAAGCTGGAGTTGTCTAAGCTGATTTTTCAGCGTTTCAATGGTCTGTTTGTAGGTTTTTTCGGGTGCCGCCCACGGTTTATATCCGGGAAAAAGTTTGGTAGTTACAAAAATATCATCCCTTGGAATACCAGCCGCCTTTATCCCTTTACCAGTGCCCTCTTCATTATTGTAGCCCTCAGCTGAATCAATATGCTTAAATCCGACTTTAAGTGCCTCATTCACACAGAATTCTGCTTGGTCAACTGATAGTTGGTAGGTGCCAAATCCCACGAGAGGCATGCCTATTCCGCTGCGTGTCGATTTTGATATTTCCATCATTAGTCTCCTTCATTAATTTAATGATCAACATACTGGGAGTTTAAGCTATTTCCTTTTTTAATGCTTGCCTGGAAATCCAAAATACTTGCCTATTTCTACA
>CAZONI010000036.1:0-34056 GCA_964581175.1 uncultured Desulfobacteraceae bacterium | reverse complement strand
TGCTCGAATTGCTGAATGATCTCCAGGTAGAGGGTGTGAAGCTGAAACGGATCGGACTGCCGGACAAATTTGTGGAACACGGGGCGGTTGCCTTCCTCAAGGAAAGATACGGATTGGATGCCAAGGGAATCTTCCAGGAGGCCCGGAATCTCTTCGAGGGACGGTAAGAAGGAACGGGCGAGACTCGATCAAATCCTGGTCCTGAGGGGCTTCACCGAAAGCAGGACCAAGGCCGGCGCTCTGATTATGGCAGGAGAGGTGCAGGTGGATGGAGCCGTTGTGGACAAGCCCGGGAAACAGATCCATGTTTCCGCGGACATTTCCCTGTCCCCCCGTCATCTCTCATTTGCGAGCAGAGGCGGGCTGAAACTTGAGGCCGCTCTGACCCACTTTTCCGTCCCTGTTAAGGACCGGGTCTTCATGGATGTCGGGGCATCGACCGGCGGTTTTACTGATTGTCTGCTCCGGCATGGGGCCAGGAAAGTGATCGCGGTGGATGTGGGATACGGGCAACTGGCCTGGAAACTCCGCCAGGACACCAGGGTGGAGGTTCTGGAGAGAACAAACATCAGGGAACTGCGGCCGGAGGACTTCTCGGTCGGCATTCAGGGCGCGGTCATCGATGTTTCTTTCATTTCTTTGCGCCTGGTCATCCCCCCGGTCTCCGCGATACTTCTTGAAAGAGCGGCTGTCATCGCATTGATAAAGCCCCAGTTTGAAGTCGGAAAAGGACAGGTCGGCAAGGGCGGCATCGTGCGGGACCCGCTCAAACACCGGAAGGTTGTCGAGGATCTCACAACCTTCTCGGAATCCCGAGGATGGAAAGTTGAGGGATGTATCCCTTCTCCCGTTCTCGGACAGAAGGGGAACCAAGAATTCCTGATCTATCTGACACGGTAATGAGATAAAGGCCTCTCTCCCGACACCAATCTCCGGGGCGGTACGACCCTTCCTCTTTTCATCGGCCCGGCCGAAGCGGTCTTCGCAAAGGCGGATAGGGCTCCGGAGCAGTGCCGCGCAAGATACCACGCTGTGTCCAAATCCACCGTCAAATTTCAGCTACGCGTGTGAAGGCGAGCGGTTGGAGAGGAGTCCTGATCACCAGCAAGGCACTACACGCAATGCGCCGGGGAGCGACGACCGGGGCGTATACAAACAATACGCCGCAAGGCCGAGCGACCGAAGGCAAAGCCGCAGATGATGCCTTGATGGTGGATCAGGGCTGTTTGCAGCAGGGGATCTTCGTTGGAAAAGAGGATCAGTGAAACTTGCGCTTCGATGCTTTCAGGGGATTCAGCTTTCCGTTCCCTTTGTTGGTGTCTTCCTTCAGGTGGGTTGCCATGCTGCATTTTCCCAGACGCCACTTGGCGGCGGGGTCAGGAAAGGCCAGGCAGTAATTGCCGGTGGGGAATTCTTTGACTTTCTGGCAGCCTTCGCACTGCTCGACGACGAGGTGGCAGGTGCCGCCGTTAAACCCGCACCCTTCTTTGCTCATGAAAAAACACTCCAATCCTTCTTTTACGCTTGTACAAACCATGGTTATCACGTCCTTTCTTTCTAATTTTAAAACGAATCAATTTTTATGCGCGACCTATTGAAAATTGTCAAGAAAAATAAGAACAATTTCTCAATTGTCAATAATCTCTCTGGAGCCGGATTTTTTCTCTCTGCTGAGGGGAGGCCGCAAAGACAGGCCCAATTCCTGGAGCTGCCTTTCGTCAACCATGGAAGGGGCATCCGTGAGGGGGCAGGTGGCGCTGGTTGTCTTCGGGAAGGCCATAACTTCGCGGATGGATTTGACCCCGCAGAGGATGGCAACCAGCCGATCAAAGCCGAGCGCCATTCCCGCATGGGGGGGTGCTCCGTAACGAAGAGCCTCCAGAAAAAAACCGAATTTCGCCTGGGCATCAGCCGGAGAGATGTTCAGGATACGAAAAATCTCTTCCTGCACCCGGATGTTATGAATCCTGACGCTCCCCCCGCCTATTTCGGCCCCATCCAGTACGAGATCATAGGCCCTTGCTCTTGCTTCTTCAGGGTTGGTTTTCAGAAGATCCAGGTCCTCTTCCAGCGGGGCCGTGAAAGGATGATGAACCGCAGTCAGCCTGTTTTCCTTCTCGTCGAATTCCACCAAGGGAAATCGAGTGACCCAGACGAGGGCATGGCTGTTATCCGCAATGCTTTCCATGATCCTCGCCGCTTCCAGGCGGAGTTTTCCGAGAGATTCCCTGACGACCTGCGGGCGGTCCGCGACGATCAGGATAAGGTCTCCCGGTTCTGTTTCCAGGAAGCCGGACAATGATTCCTGGAGATCGGGAGCGAAAAATTTCCCGATGGGCGACTGCCAGCCATCTGCCTTGATCTTGATCCAGGCAAGACCTCTGCTCCCGTACTGAACAATTGTGCCTGCAAGTTCGTCCAGGGCCTTCCTGGAAAAGCGACCGGCGCCGTCTTTGACCACGATGGCCCCGACCATGCCGCCCTCATCTACTGCGCGGTGGAAAACATTGAAGTCGGATCGCGAGGCAAAGGCACTTATATTCTGGATGGTCATTCCGAACCTGATATCAGGTCTGTCGGTCCCGTAACGGTCCATGGCCTCCCGGTACATCAACCGCGGCAGCGGGGTGGCTATTTCCGTTCCGAGGATTTTCTTGAGCAGTTCCGCCATCATTCCTTCGAACAGCGTCATGACCTGCTCTTCATCACTGAAAGACATCTCAAGATCAACCTGGGTGAACTCCGGTTGCCTATCCGCCCTGAGATCTTCATCCCGAAAGCATCGAACGATCTGGTAGTAACGGTCAAACCCCGCAACCATCAGGATCTGCTTGAACAGCTGCGGGGATTGGGGCAGCGCGTAAAACGACCCTTTGTTAATCCGGCTCGGAACGAGGTAGTCTCTCGCTCCTTCAGGGGTGCTCTTGGTCAAAAAAGGTGTTTCAACCTCGACGAAACCCCTCTCATTCAGATAGGATCGAATGGTTGTCGCTATGGAATGACGTTTCCTGAAGAGGTCAAATACCCGTGGGCGTCTCAGTTCGAGATAGCGATATTTCAAACGAAGAGTCTCTGAGGCATCAATAGCGCCGTCTACCTGGAATGGAGGGGTCTCGGCCTGGTTCAACAGCTTGATTTCATGAGCCTTCAGTTCAATCTCGCCGGTTGGAAGGTCCCGGTTTTCCTGGCCTTCCAGCCGGCGGGCGACCTCTCCCTTTACCGCTACGACCCATTCATTTCTGAGAGATTGGGCCTTTTCATGACATTCAGCGCCCTCATGAGGATCGAAGACAATCTGGGTCATCCCTTCACGGTCCCGCAGGTCTATGAAAATCAAGCCGCCAAGGTCCCTCCTGCCGTTTACCCAGCCCATGAGCAGGACTTCCTCCCCCACATCCGCGGAACGGAGGCTGCCGCAATCATGAGTTCTTCTCCAGTCTCCGAGTGCATCAATTTTTTCAGGTGCATGTTCATTCATGAGATTTCAGAACCTCACATACGTTTTCCACAAGACCATCCAGCTCAATTTCCTCTTGGCCGCCGGTGGACATGTCCCTGAGAATGACCTTGCCGGTATTCAATTCATTATCTCCGATCATGAGTACTCTTTTTGCGCCCAGTCGATCCGCGTATTTTAGCTGGGCCTTCAGGCCCCTCGGGGCATAGTCCATTTCCACCGCCAGACCGGCCTTCCGCAATTGTTGGATCCATTTAAAGGACATCTCCTGGGCGGATTTCCCCAGAGCGGCCACAAAGAGGTCTCGGGATGTCTCCCCGAGGGGGCCGATTTCTTTGAGTAACGCGATCACGCGTTCCATACCGACCGCAAAACCGATTGCCGGGTGTGCCGGTCCCCCCAGAAGCTTTATCAGACCATCGTAGCGACCGCCGCCGGCAACCGCATTTTGTGCTCCGAGCTTCTCGGTCTGGATCTCGAAGGTGGTCCGGGTGTAATAGTCAAGCCCTCTGACCAGGTGGTGATCAAGCTCAAAAGAGACGCCGGCCGATGTCAGATATTCCTGGAGACCTCGGAAATGGTCCACACATGCGTCGCACAAGGAGTCCATGATGGATGGGGCGCCTGCCATGACTTCCCTGCACCCAGGTACCTTGCAATCAAAGACCCTCAAGGGATTCGTTTCCGCCCTTCTCTTGCAGTCGGCACAGAGGTTTTCTCTCTTGTCTGCAAGATACCGGTCCAGCCTTTCTTTGAAACGGGGCCGGCACTCCGGACAACCAAGTGTGTTCAAATGGAGGCTCAGGTCTTTCAGTCCGAGTATGCGAAAGAGTTCCAGGGCAAGGACGATGACCTCTGCATCGCTTCTGGGCCCGGCGTCCCCGAATAGCTCCACGTTTATCTGGTGAAATTGGCGCAGCCGTCCTTTTTGGGGGCGCTCATGGCGAAACATGGGACCGATGGTGAAGAGCTTCTGCAGGGGTTGTTTTTCATAAAGGCGGTTCTGAATATAGGCCCGCACCACCGCCGCAGTTGCTTCGGGCCTCAGGGTAAGACTCCTGCCCTTGCTGTCCTTCAGGGAATACATTTCCTTGGCAACAATGTCCGTATCCTGTCCGATGCCCCTGCTGAAGAGCTCGGTTTTTTCAAGCAGTGGGGTCCTTATTTCCGAGAAGCCGAAAAGACGCAGGATACGCCGCGCTTCAGTCTCAACAAACTGCCAGTACCCGCTCTCTCGCGGCAATATGTCCTTAAATCCTTTGATAGATGTAAATTCCACACGTGCCTCGTTAGTCTCTTTCGGGGATGGTGGAAACCCCTCGCGTTCAGGCGCACAGAGTTTCAGGTTGTCGCGAAGCGACTTGTCATTCCGTCCCGGATCGGGGTCCGGGATGACGTGCAGGCCGGAACCCGGTGATTACGGAGCCGTCTTGCAGTCGGGGGTTGTTCAGTTTCCAAGGAAGAATAGACTGCGTAAAGGCAAGTTCTTATCAGAGGGTACTTTGCCCGTCAATAGTTTTCGGGGGAGAAAAGAGGAACCAGGTCCAAAATGCAGCAGCCCGCTCCATGACCGCTGTACAGCGTGGACATGGCAAACAGATACCGCGTGTGAAGAAAGTTCTCCTCACAGGGTGCGGGCAATCCAGAGGGAGGATCACCCGGAGCAGTTCACGGCAGCACAGGCCGGGCTATTCATCCTTCAGGAATGCTGTTTCAGGCGGTCCTTCCAGGTCAGCAAAAGGAATCATTTCCAGCCCGGAATCAATGATCTCGTCATCCAACACAGGGAGTTCGTTCTCGCTTTCCGGATCCTCCGCCGAGTGCATGCGCAAGCGGAGAGAATTTTGTCTCGACATCCTCCTCAGGTTGTCCACCTTTTCCAGTTCCCTCTGACAGGCGACGCAAAGGGTCGCTTCAGGAACGATCAGCAAGCGCTCAGGAGGTATGCGTTTCCCGCATTCTTCGCACATCCCAAAATGGGCATCTGCATCCACCTGTCTGATCAGGCGGTCAATGTTCTTGAGTTCCCGGGCTTTCCTCTCTATGAGGCTATAATTGCTGGAGACCGAGATCTCTCTCAGCGCCTGATCCGATTCGTCCATAGACGAATCCGCCTCGAGATGTTCCTGATAGTCTTTTTGCTTGTCTATGAGACGCTTGAGGGCCTGCTCAAACTCTTTCTTTTTATCAGTCAATTTTTGACGTAAATCTAATCTGTTATCTTTCATGCGTCCACCTCTCACACCGTAGAGAACGAATTCTCCAGGATGGCGGGTCGGAAACCATGGGATGGGTTGTCCGGTCGTCCTCAACAACAAGACCATACACGCGAATCAGGTTGCGGAAGTTGTATTTGAACGGGAAAATTGAAGAATCCTCTTCTCAGCAGAATGCGATGTGGCACCGGACTTGTAAGCCGCCTGATCACCCTGGGAGCGAAGGAATATTAGTTACTTTTTTTTGATTGTCAACAAAAAAAGACGGAAAAAATGCAATTTTGTCCAAAAAAGCTTGCTCCTTGATTCCTTCCCGAATATCTTCTATACTCGCCGGCAAGGAATAGTTCTACGCATTTTCCGCCCCCATTGAAAGAGAAAGGAACGTTGAGTGTTCATTTCATTTGAGGGAATCGAAGGGTGTGGGAAGACAACGCAGGTCCATCGCCTGTCCTGTCGGCTCGAAGGTCTCGGCATTCCCGTGCTTAGCACACGGGAGCCCGGCGGCACATCCGTTGGCCGAGAGATCCGCGCCATCCTTTTAGATGCCCGGAATCAGCACCTGTCTCCTCTTGCCGAACTCTTTCTCTATGCGGCTGATCGATCGCAGCATATGGATGAAGTGGTCCGACCTGCACTCGCAAAAGGAAAATGGGTCCTGTGCGATCGATTTTTTGATGCCACTACGGTCTACCAGGGGTATTCCAGAGGCCTGGATATGCGCTTGATTCGCCTGCTCAATGAGACGGCGACCGGAGGACTCCTTCCGGACATCACTTTCCTCCTGGACTGCCCTGTGGACATAGGACTGAGGAGGGCTATTCATCGAAACAAGGAACAGGATATGGAGGGCCAGGATCGCTTCGAGCAGGAACGAAAACAGTTTCATGAATCCGTCAGAGAAGGGTATCTCAGGCTCTCGGTCAAGGAAAAAGATCGCTTCATCGTGATCGATGCGACCCTTGAGGAAAAGGAGATGGACGCGGTCATTTACGCGCACATCCGGCCTTTGTTAGGGCCGGCAAAGAAATAAACGGAGAAAAGCATGCGGTTCTCAGACATCCTCGGGCAGGAAAGGGCCTGGCATTTCTTGAAGCAGGTCATGGCAACGAAGAAGATGCCCCACGCCTATCTCTTTACCGGCATTCCAGGGATAGGGAAAAAGACTGCCGCACAGGCGTTGGCCCTGGCACTGAACTGTGTTTCCCCGCAACAGGGTGACGCGTGTGGTTCATGTGCATCCTGTAGAAAGATTCTGAGCGGCAATGCACCGGATTTTCGATTCATACAGCCGGATGGCAACAAGATAAAAATCGATCAAATAAGGGAACTGAACCGGGAACTCTCGTTTGCTCCTTTGTCCGCCCGGTATAGGGTTTTTGTCATTTGCCGATCTGAGGTGATGACTCCGGAGGCGGCCAATGCCTTTTTAAAGACCCTTGAAGAGCCTCCGCCGGGCAACATCTTCGTACTGACCGCCTCTGAGCCCCTCGACCTGCTGCCGACCGTTGTTTCCCGGTGTCAGGCAGTTTCTTTCCAGCCCTTGCCCAGGACTGTTGTGGCAGGCTGGATTGGAGAGAAAAAGGGTCTTTCTGAAAGTGATGCGGATATTATTGCCGGGCTTTCAGGCGGCAGCCTGGGCCGGGCACTGAACATGGCGGAGAGTGAGTTCCTGGAGACGAGGGGAAAGTGGCTTGCCAGGATTGCGAAACTGCCGACCTTTCCAAGGGAAAAAGCCCTGGGAGCGGCTTTTAAGTGGGCGGAAGAGCTCAAGATATCGGATGTCCGGAGCGAGCCGGAGAAGAGATCCGGACCTTCAGTGGTATTGGATATCTGGAAAAGCTGGTACAGGGATTTGTTGGTGTCAAAGGCGGAAGAGCAGGAGCATGCCCTGATGAACAGCGATTTTTCAGAAAACTTGAAAAAAATGTCCAAGAGTTTTACTATAAAAAATTTGGGATGGAGTTTCCATCTCATTGACCGCGCGCAGGTGGATCTTTTGGAAAACAGAAATAGCGCCCTGGTATTGGAACATCTCGTGTTGCGATTGAGGGAACTTGCCGGATCAGGACCCGGATAGGTTCTCCCGATCCGGCATTTATAAGAGTGTCAGCTCAGGGAGGGAGTCTTTTCTGGAGTGACTGGTGAAAAGACCAGCCCGGAAACCTCGGAACGGAAGAAATGGCTCCTTCCCTGAGTCCCCTCGAGGGGCTCCCTGATGTTTCCCGCTCTGCGGGAGGAGGCTCACTCTGAACATTACCCTGACAGGAACGGTTCACGATAGGCGTGATCCTGGAGACAGTATATGAGCAAAATCGTAGGCGTGCAATTCAAGGAGGGCGGCAAGGTCTATGATTTTGATGCCGGGCATTTTGTCCTCAAAGAAGGGGACAAGGTCATGGTAATCACCGAGGAAGGACCTGCCGTTGGATGTGTTCGCGTCGAGCCGCATAATCCGGGCCCCGATTTGCCTCTCAGACCGCTGAAAAAGGTCTTCAGGCTTGCAACTGATGACGAAATCAAAAAGTATGAAGAAGGGAGCAAGCTTGAAGAGAGTATCTATAAGTACTGTGTGCAAAGGATAAAGGAGAGATCCTTGCCCATGTGCCTTGTGGGGGTGGAAAGGCGCTTTGACGGGAGCAAGATCCTGGTCTTTTTCACCGCAGACAGCAGGGTCGATTTCAGAGAGCTCGTGAAGGATCTTGTGCGCAAATTCCGTACAAGAATAGAAATGCGGCAGATAGGGGTGAGGCACCAGGCAAAAATGGTAGGGGGATTGGGGACCTGCGGCAGGCCTCTCTGTTGTGCCTCTATTCTCAACACTTTTGGTACGGTAACCATAAAGATGGCGAAGGAGCAAAATCTCTCCCTGAACCCGGGGAAGATTTCAGGCATGTGCGGCAGGCTCATGTGCTGCCTGACCTTTGAGCACGAATACTATGAGAAAATCAAGAAGAACCTCCCCAAGATCGGGAAGCGGGTCAAGACGGAATTCGGAGAGGGAAAGGTCATCCGCCAGAACATACTCAAAGAAACCCTGACGGTTGTCCTGGATTCCGGAGAAGAAAAGGAAATAGGCTTTGGAGATCTTGGAGCGGAGCGTCTCTTCAAGAAGAAGGGTTCGCCTCCCAAGAAATCCGAGGGAAAAGGGGCCGACTGAATCTGAGGATGTGAGAAGGGAATTACCAGTGACCGAGAAGTTTTATGTTACCACTCCTATCTACTATGTGAATGCGGAACCTCATATCGGCCATGCCTATACAACAATCGTAGCTGATGTGTTGAACCGTTTTTATGAACTATGCGGCGCAGAGACTTATTTCCTTACCGGTACCGATGAGCACGGAGATAAGATCGTTGCGGCCGCTGAAAAGGCCGGAGAGACGCCAAGGCAGTATGTAGATCGAATCAGCCGGCTTTTCAGGGACCTCTGGCCGAAGCTGCGCATCAGCAACAATGATTTCATCAGGACCACTCATCCCCATCACCAGCAAGTCGTGCAATTGATCCTCAATAAGGTGAAGGCAAACGGTGATATCTATTTCAGCGAGTATGAGGGCCTCTATTGCTTTGGGTGCGAACGGTTTTACACTGAACGGGAGCTCGTGGACGGCAAGTGCCCTGACCACCAGACAGAGCCCACAAGCATTAAAGAGGCAAATTATTTCTTCAGGATGAGCCGGTATCAGGAGTGGCTGATACACCATATACGGGAACATCCTGACTTCATACGCCCGGAGCGGTACAGGAACGAAGTCCTTTCTTTCCTCAGGGATCCCCTGGAAGATTTGTGTATCTCGAGGCCGAAAAGTCGCCTGACCTGGGGCATTCCTCTCCCTTTTGACGACAACTTTGTGACCTACGTGTGGTTTGATGCCCTTATCAACTATGTTTCCGCCCTGGGATACCCCGAGGGAGAGCTTTTCGGAAACTTCTGGCCTGTCGCCCAGCACATCATCGCCAAAGACATTCTGAAGCCCCACGGCATCTACTGGCCCTGTATGTTGAAGTCAGCCGGCATTGATCCCTATCAACACCTCAATGTCCATGGATACTGGCAAATAAAAGAGGGAAAGATGTCCAAGAGTCTGGGGAATGTGGTAAACCCCCTTGACCTGGTGGACATTTACGCGCTGGATGCCTTCAGGTACTTCCTGCTCCGTGATATGGTTTTCGGGCTGGATTCAGAGTTCAGTGAAGAGGCCCTCGTAAATCGAATCAATGCGGATCTGGCCAATGACCTGGGAAACCTGGTGAGCCGCAGCGTTACCATGGCCCTCAAGTATTTCAAAGGGAAACTCCCGGAGCCCGGCCCGGCCACTGAGCAGGACGACCGTTTGAAGGGAAGGGCCATCACGGCCGTCGATACATACAAGACCGTGATGCGCGAACTGGGATTCCACAAGGCCTTGAGGGAGACCTGGGAGGTTATCGGTGATGTGAACAGGTACATCGATACCATGGCTCCGTGGGTCCTGGCAAAGTCGGATCGGGATAGGCTCGGGACGGTCATGTTCCACATATTTGAGGTCCTGAAGATCGTTTCTGTTCTGATCTGGCCCTTCATGCCGGAATCCGCTGAGAAGATCCGTGACCAGATCGGGCTTGAATCAAAGGGTGGACCAATCGGCCTGGAGCAGGTCCGTAATTGGGGCAGCCTCCCCACGGTTCGTCCGGTGAGCAATGCGCCGGCACTTTTTCCCAGGATAGAGACGAAGACACATGCGAGAGGAGCCGTAAAAATGGAATCACCCGAGACAACCGAATCACAGCCCGAGATCATAGACTTCGAGACGTTCCAGAGAATGGATCTCCGTGTCGGGACTGTCAGGAAAGCGGAATCGATCCCCAAGTCCAGCAAACTCGTCAAGCTGACTGTGGATATAGGGGAAGAGCGGACCGTCGTAGCCGGAATAGCCAAACACTATGCACCGGAAGAACTGGAGGGCAAGCAGGTTATCATCGTGGCCAACCTGAAGCCCGTAAAGCTGATGGGCGTGGAATCCCGTGGAATGGTCCTGGCCGCGGAAGATGATTCGGGTGTCCACGTCCTCATGCCTGATGCCGCCACCCTGCCTGGAAGCAAAGTGAGATAATGAAGTGCGCAACCCTTAATGCAAATTCCATCCGCGTCCGTCTGCCCATTATCCTGGATTGGCTGAAGCGAGAGCAGCCGGATGTACTCTGTATTCAGGAAACCAAAGTCCAGGACAGGGATTTTCCAGACACGGCTTTCCAGGCCGCCGGGTACTTTGTCGTACATAAAGGTGAGAAATCATACAACGGCATAGCCATCGTCAGCAAGGAGCCGGTGGTCGAGGTACAGGACAGCCTGACCGGAGAGTCTGGAGAGCAGGCCCGTTTTATCCGATGCAGGATTGGAGATATCCCGGTCATCAACGTGTATGTGCCCCAGGGTTTTGCCGTCGACTCTGAGAAATTTGCCTACAAGCTCCGATGGCTCGAAGAGCTTCTGGAGCATCTTCAGGCGTCCTGCAGCCCGGATCAGCCCCTCCTCGTGACCGGCGATTTCAACGTGGCCCTTGAAGCAAAGGATGTGTATGATCCCGAAGGCCTCAGAGGGGAAGTGGGATTTCACCCTGATGAACAGGCGGCGATGCGCCGGCTCTTCGACTGGGGCCTGGTTGATGTTCTCAGGAAGCACCATCCCGAAGGAGGGCTGTTCACTTTCTGGGACTACCGCATTCCCAATGCCCTCAAGCGCAAGATGGGCTGGCGGATCGATTACATCCTGGCTACGCCGCCCTTGGCCGACGCCTCCACGGTTGCCTGGATCGATGTAGGCGCGAGGGCGCTCTCCAAACCCTCCGATCATACCTTCCTGGTTGCTGAATTCGCACTCCCCTGACAAGCCTGCCCTCTACTACGGATCCCCGGCCTTACTCACTGCTTCCAGCGCCTCTTGGGGAACAGTCTGTGCGTGAAATCAAAAAGGTCAGATGGTGCTTGAAGGGCAGATAAGGGCCACAGGACACCCTGCGTGGTCCGGCTTTCGGGCCTTGCAGATCGCTCTCCCGTGGTAGATGAGGATATCTGAAAACCGGCGCCAGCGTTCTTCAGGAAGGAGCTTCTCCAAATCCTTCTCGATCTTATCAGGGTCTTTGTTGTCTGTGAGGCCAAGTCTCTGGGAAAGCCTCTTGACATGGGTATCCACAACAACTCCCGGGATGCCGAAGACGGCTCCCAGGACGCAATTTGCGGTCTTTCTCCCCACGCCCGGGAGCTTGAGCAGTTCCTCCATGGTGGAAGGGACCTCCCCTCCATAGAGGTCGATAATACCTTTTGAGCAACCCTTGATTGACTTCGCCTTGTTCCTGAAAAAGCCGGTCGGCCTGATATCGGCTTCGAGCTCAGGAATCGGTGCCTTCATATAGTCCTGAGGGGTACGATATTTCCGGAAAAGGGTCTTCGTAACCTGGTTGACCTGCCTGTCGGTGCACTGTGCGGAAAGGATAGTTGAAATAAGGAGCTGGAAAGGGGTCCGGTATTCGAGCGCCGTCTTTTCCCGTGTATACAGGGGATCGAGGATTTCATAAACCTTCATGCCGCGTTCCCTTCGTTTTACCAATACGCCCATTTCAGATGCTCCTTTTCCAGGATCTTTGAGAACTCTTTGTTGAAGACTTTGGATATTAGGTGAGCAAGCTGTGAAAAGTCAAGCTTCCAGCCCCTGATCATCAGCAAGGCATTAGATGCAAGACGCCGAGGAGCGACGACTGAGGCGTATGCAATAATACGCCGCAAGGAGGAGAGACCGAAGGCAACGCAGCAGATGATGCCTTGCTGGTGATCAGGGCACTTGGTTTCCTGTTGACACGATGCGCTTTTGAGCTATCATAAAACCATGTGCCCTTTCACCAAGAAGTCCGGAACCGGCAAGATACTTTTAATCCTGGTGGTTTTTTGGTTCCTGTTGTGCGTGACGGCAACGGCCGGCGACTTGGTCGCTACTGAACCGCCCCATGGAGGGACAATAATGGAGCAAAAGGCGATGAAAAAAGACAGGCTCACTGAAGATCAGGGCAAATTTCTCCTCAAAGTGGCCCGCCAGACAATCGAACAGGAACTCTTTGCACGGAAAGGGGAGGCGGTAGGCAGGAAAGACCTGGCCGGCATTTTTCACACGAGACGGGGCACTTTTGTGACACTGACGGAAAAGGGAAACCTGCGTGGATGCATCGGGCATATCATACCCCAGGAGACATTGATCGAGGGTGTTCGAGAAAATGCCATCAATGCGGCCTTCAGGGACCCACGTTTTGGTCCGCTCAGAGCGGAGGAGTGGCAGGATGTCAAGATCGAGGTGAGCATCCTCACTGATCCAAGACCCCTTTCTTATACTGATGCCCAGGACCTTTTGAACAAGGTGCGCCCGGGAATTGACGGGCTGATTATCAAGAAGGGATACTATCAGGCCACGTTCCTCCCGCAGGTGTGGGAACAGCTGCCGGATCGAAAAGAGTTTCTGACCCACCTCTGCTACAAAGCGGGTCTGGATGGGGACGCGTGGAAGAAGGGCGATTTAGAAGTATCGACCTACCAGGTACAGGCATTCGAGGAATAGACGGAATGTGACCCAAAAACGCCTTATCGTTTGGTCCATCATCGGGACGGGCGTTTCATCAGTGAGCACCCAGCTCTTGGTCATCCGCGAATTCCTTTCCCGGTTTCACGGGAATGAAATCACCATTTCCCTTACCCTCTTTTGCTGGTTGGCTCTCACGGCGCTTGGGAGCTTTGCGGCCAAGCTCCCAAAGCGGTCCTCCGTGTCCGGCCTTTCCCTTCTCATACTTGCCGCTGCCCTGGCTCCACTTCCCGAGATCCTGCTGATAAGGATGGCCGGGGCGTGGTTCATTCCCCACGGCACTTCACCAGGATTTTATCCCATCTTTTTCCATATCCTGCTCACTACGACACTCTATTGTTTCCTGTTGGGTTTCATCCTCCCCTATGCACTGAGAGTCATTCAGGAGGAAGATCCTGCCTTCACGAGCGGAGCCCTTTATCTTGCTGATAACATCGGGGACGTCTGCGGAGGAGCCCTTTTCAGCTTTATTCTTGTTTACTGGTTTACCCCGTTTCAGTGCCTGGCCATTGCCTCCTCTCTCCTTGTCCTCGTGGGCATCGGCCTGTGGGTCCGGAAGGCACAATACGCTGTCCTCCTTGCGGCCCTGCCGCTTGTATTCGTGTTCTATTACGGCGCACTCAATCGCGGTTTCGAGATTGCGACCCTTACGCCGCAATACGGCAAGATTGTCCGATACATCGAATCGCCCTACGGGAGGATAGTGGTCTCCGAGGAGGGCCCACAGCACACCTTCTGGCAATCGGGATCCCCTGTTCTTTCTGCTCTCAATGTGGCGCAGAGCGAAGAGAAGGTCCATTATCCCCTGTGCCAGCTGGAATGTGTGGAAAACGTACTCCTTGTTTCAGGCGGCCTGGGTGAAACCCTGAAAGAGATCCGGAAGTATCATCCTCACCATGTGGATTATGTGGAACTTGATCCATCCCTGATCACGGCGGCAAAGGAATTCGACGGCCTGAAAGGAGGACAAGCGCTCAGCATCATCAACACGGACGCGAGACGTTTCATCCGGAGATCGGAAAGGCGTTATGATGCCGTGATCCTGGATCTTCCCGATCCGGATACGTTCCAGACAAGCCGCTTCTATACCAGCGAATTCTTTTCTCTGGTGAAGGGGACCCTGTCGAAAAGGGGAGTGATGTCTTTGAGTCTGGCCTATGGAGAAAATTACATCAGCAACCTCAGGAGAAAAAAGCTCGCAACCGTCTACAGGACCGTCAAAACGCATTTCAAACACGTTCTCGCGATTCCCGGTGAAGAGGCCTATCTCATCTGCAGTGACGGAGAACTCCACCCCGATATCCCGGCAAGATTGAGGCTGAAAGGGATCTCCACCAGGTACATCGAGGGATTCTATCAGGGAAACGTGACACCGGACCGGGTGGAACAGCTGGAACGCGCACTGGAAGGGCAGGGACCCATAAATAGTGATTTTCAGCCGAGGCTCATGGGGCTCGTTTTTCGTGAATGGTTTTCAAAATACGGCACCAGTTCGCTCTCCTTTTTTCTGGGCCTTTTGGGTGTCGTGACTGTCTACCTCCTGTTCATCAGAAGGGAAGAGTACACGTTATTCACCACCGGTGTTACGTCTATGGGCGTAGAGATGCTGGTTATTTTTTCGTTTCAGGTCATCTACGGGTATATTTATCTGGAAATCGGCGTGATTGTCACCGCTTTCCTGATGGGACTTCTGCCGGGTGTCATGCTGGGGAAGAAGACGAAGAAATGTGAACGGAGGAATCTGCTCTTTTCCGACGTAGGCATTTTGGCCTTTTTGCTCCTTTTTCTTGGCTGGGTTGCCCTTCTCAAGACCGAACTGTCCCCCGTATTCTTTATCCTCTACAGTTTCCTGTTTTCCGCCCTGTGCGGGTACCAATTTCCCGTGGCCGCACGGATCCTTGGGGAGGAAAACAGTCCTGCCGCGGGATGCCTGGCAGCGGACTTGGCAGGTGCGGCTGTCGGCACCCTGGTCACGGGTGCTCTGCTGATACCCCTGTTCGGAATTGGGAGTGCGACCATGTTTTTGATTTTCACGAAGGGTTCGAGTTTCGTTCTTTCACTGAAAGAAAACCGGAAGACCTCATGACAGATAATCGTATTGAGGATGTTCATCGGATCTTTCGGAAGAGCTCCGCTCAGGAAATCCTTGAGCGGAATGCCCGGAAGGTCTATGATAATTGCCGGTGCAAGGAGATGGTCAGGGATTATGGCTCGAGAAATGACCAGGAAACAATTTTTCCGGACCCTGGGCCTTGGCTCGGCGGGTCTGCTCTGCCCTTCTGCGAGCTTCGGTTTTTTTGAGAGCGGGGGGAACCCTGCCAAGAGTATTCAGGGCCAGGTCTTCAGGAAGGATGCCCCTTCAAGGCCGTGGAAATGGGCCATAGAAGGGTTCCACTATGCTTCAAACGGGAAGGATGTCCAGTGCCAGATCTGCCCGAACAGGTGCTACCTGGAGCCGGGGGACAGGAGTGTCTGCCGCTCCAAGGTGAATATCGGGGGAAAGCTGTACTCTCTTACCTATGGAAATCCGTGTGCGGTCCACGTGGATCCCATTGAAAAGAAGCCGCTGTACCATTTTTATCCTTCCTCCTGGATCTTTTCTATCGCCGCGACAGGGTGCAACTTCAGGTGTCTTAATTGCCAGAACTGGGAGATTTCCCAGAAGAGGCCCGAGGATGTCGAGAACGTGGAGCTGTTTCCGGAACAGGTGGTGAAAGAGGCCCTGAAGAGGAAATTGCCGTCCATAGCCTATACCTACTCGGAAGCAATTACCTTCTATGAATACATGTTTGACACAGCCAAGGCGGCAAGTGGTGCAGGCCTCAGGAATGTGCTCATTACCAACGGGTACATCAATGAAGAACCCTTAAAGCTGCTTGCCCGATACCTGAACGGCGCCAACATCAACCTGAAATCTTTTGAAGACCGTATCTACCGGTGCCTGAACGGGGGGACCCTCAGGCCCGTCCTTGAAACCTTCAAGACCCTTCACCGGGAAGGGGTGTGGTTCGAGATGACAACCCTTGTCGTGCCCACCTACGTGGATGATCCCGCGATGATACGTCGGATGTGCAAGTGGATCGTGCAGGAGCTGGGCCCGGATTATCCCCTTCACTTCCTGAGGTTTTTTCCGCGCTACAGGCTCACCCGCCTGCCGCCCACCCCGGTCGCAACCCTCGAAAAATTGAGGGATATCGCGCTGGAGGAGGGAATCCGCTATGTCTATATCGATAATGTCCCGGGCCACAAAGCGATGAACACCTACTGCCACCAATGCCGTCAACTCCTTGTGGAGCGGAAAGGCTTTCTCATCCCGCAGAACAACATTAGGAATGGTAAATGCCGGTTCTGCGGGGCCGTCATTCCCGGACGATGGACCTAGTTTCCATCCATAAATGGCTATTTTTCACAATCTCTGCGTCAATCTGCGGGATCACTTGTGCGGCGTACTATTACAGTACGCCTCAGCGTAATCCATTGATTTCATTTATCTTATAAAAAATATCTCATTTCTGGATTGGAAACTCGCTCGTGCCCGAATTCAATTGTGGATGGGCACGAGCCAATCTGAATTTTTCGCCGATGATCTGGCGTAAGTGCGGATAACCCCTACCTGCCTCTTGGTGCTTCAAAAATGACCGCCCCGGAGCCTCGGAACGGAAGAAAAGGCTTCCCTCCTGAGCTCCCCGCGGAACGCCCGATCCTTCTGCTCTACGGCAGGAGAATCACATTTCCGGATCTTTTCTTAGGGGCCTGGCATAATTCTTGAAATGCTATTCCCCCTCAGTGAAATGCCAAGAAGGGAACAGCACGGAAGGGAAAGGAATGAAGCAAAGGAATCTGCTCCTCGTTGTTGACGATAATCCTGTCAACATCAAACTGGTACGGTCTATCCTGGAAAAAGAGGGGTACGGGACGCTGAGCGCAATGGATGGACCGTCGGCCATTGCAGCTGTGAAAACGGAGAAGCCGGATCTTGTTCTCATGGATATCTTCATGGGTAAAATGAGCGGTCTTGAAGCTTGCCGGGCTATCAAGAGAGAGAAGGATCTGAGAGACGTCCCCGTCATCTTTGTGACGGGCAATACCGACGACGCCGTTCTGCAAAAAGCCTTCGAATCCGGGGGGACCGATTACGTCCGGAAACCGATCAACAGGGCGGAGCTTCTGGCGAGGATAAAGTCCGTATTGACCCAGAAGAAGCTGGTGGAGAGGCTTGTGGAGCAGGAAAAGCTCCGGGGAGTGCTCGAGATGGCCGGCGCCGTCTGCCACGAGATGAATCAACCGCTGCAGGCCGTTACCTGGGCCACAGAGTTGCTCTTGAAGGAAGTGGCCCCAGAGGGCTGTCTCTATCCTGCAGCCCTGGACATCATTCGCAACATCGAAAAGATCGGCGAGATAACCCGAAAGCTGCAGGGCATCACCCGATACGAGACGATGACGTATATCGGAGACACCAGGATCATCGATATCGAGCGCGCCTCCGGAATCGGATAAGGAGCAGATTTCGTACGCCTTCCCGTGCAATTAGGTGGCGTTTGTATAGGCCCGGGGGATGATGCTCTTTCCCCGTTCATTCGCCATTTGCATCATGGCATCGCGGCCCGTTCGCGGCGGTTCCCTGCGGTCTGCGCCGGCCTTTGGCTGGAGACTCAGGGCGCCGGTGGTACAGGTGGTAACGCAGAGGCCGCAGCCGATGCACCGGTCCAGATCGACGTTGGCCACCCCGTCTTCTCCAACAGTAATGGCGTCCATCTGGCAGCGGTCAAGACAGGTCTCGCATCCTGCGCAAAGCTCGGAATCGACCACGGCAAAATAATTCGACACGGTCATTTCCGCCGGTTTGGGGTGTTTTTTGAGGGCGCGGAGGATCCCGCAGCAATCACCGCAGCAATTGCAGAGCCCCCCGGGATTTTGCGCGTTATAGGGTTGGGGGACCAGCCCTGCTTCCTCGCAGCGGTCGAGGATCCCCAGTGCCTCCTCCTGATCGATCCATCGTCCCATCTCATGATCCACGTAGTATTGGGCATGGGAACCGAACATGAAGCAGGTCTCCAGAGGCTTCTCACACCCTTCGCCAATAAGGTGCTTTTGGGTCCGGCAGATGCAGTCGGCCACTGCGATGCTGCTTTTTCCTTTTATTATTTCACGCACGTCTTCATAAGGGACGACGGGCCATGAAACCTGAACAGCGCGATTGACCGGGATCGTGCGCATGGGCACTGTTCTCCTGGACATCTCCTCGCCGAAGGCCTCCTCGAGGTACCGGTCCACCATGGCCGCAAGTTCCTTATCCAGGCTCTTGAGCTGAAATTCAAAGAAACCCACCACAAATGGGACTGCTGCGTACTTGACCAGGCCCTCTTTTTTCACGCGGAATATGATGCCTTTTTTGGCCATGCTTTCAAGAAGCTGAGCGACATCCTCAGGGTCCTGGTTAATCCGCTGAGCCACAGCCTCGGGAGTCTCAAGCAGCAGGCTGAGGTTCAGGTACATGCGGGCATCTTCTTCGGTGAACAGCTTCCGGAGAATTTTCATCTCCACACCGGATGGTGTTTTGGGAAATCCTACTGAATACTGGTCCACTTGCGCTCGAAGCAGTTCATAGATATTTTCCGACATAGTATTGCATCCTCCAAGAGGAAACGGATCCTTCCTGCTCTGCAGGAAGAGAATTGATATCATAAGGCTTATTCATTATAAACTCCATAGGAATTTTTTGGGATGGGCACGAGCTACTGCGCGGTTCGGGCGGACTCACCGGAGCTCATCTCCAGATCATCATAGGCAGCTATGGCCTCACTCCCGGTATTGTCCGAGTCAGACATCAGCCCGATAAGCTGCACCTTTTCGAGTTTCTTCCCCCAGTATTTTTCGTAATCGGAAAGGACGTTCACGTTTTCCTGGACCCATGTGTCCAGGGGAGAATGTCTGTTTTCCAATACGACGATTTTCGTGTCCGAGGAATAGGGGCTCTCGGTCCGGTATTCTTTCGGGAGTTCGCTGGCGCTCCACACGTATTTCAACGCCTTGGGTTTCCACATCTTCCAGGTGGGAAAAACCACGTAGACAGCCGCCGCGCTGTCCCCGGTTTTCTTATATCTCTCATCACCGCCTTTACAGAGTTTGATTACTTTCCAGCGCCATTTCAGAACAGGATATTTCGTGAGATCGATTTCCACCTTCTTGCCGATCTGCACGGCATCGCCCTTTGAATCGGCAGAGAGATAGGCGTTTGTTCCCTCGGCGCTGACCTTGTAGATCTTTTTGGCCTTTTCGGCCTCCGCATCGTTCCTTCCCTGCCATCCCATCGGAAGACTCCCCTTGTCGGCAGGATCGAACCTGTCGATGACGAGGATATCCGAGGCAGATACCAGGCTCACAAAAGAGATAAATATAAGGAAAAAGGGCCAGGCTTTCCGAAACATTTCTCTTCTCCTTTCTCTTCGTTCGGCTATACCCTCTCTTTGAATTCTTCCCCGAGCAGGCCTTCGGGACGTACAAGCAGCACGAGAATAATGATGATGAAGGCCAGGGTATTTTTGAAGGCGACCGAGATAAATCCGCCGGCAAGGCTCTCCGCGACTCCGAGAATCAGTCCTCCCACAATTGCGCCGGGGAGACTGTTCAGTCCTCCGAGGATGGCCGCCGCAAAACCCTTCAGGAAGGGCTCCAGCATAAAGAACGGATCCAGAAGCAGGGCGGGCGCGAGGAAGAGCCCGCCCAGCACCCCCAGGAGTGCTGCGAGACCCCAGCTGAGGGCAAGAATCTTCCGTGTGGGAATGCCCAGGGTCTGCGCACCAGGAAGGTTTTCGGAAGTGGCCCGCATGGCAAGCCCGATTCGGGTCTTCTGGACCAGAAAGTAGAAAAGGAGGGATGCGAGCAGGCTGATACAGAGGGTCCCCAGTCCCAGTTGACTGATGACCACGCCGCCGCCCAAATTGTAAATCTTTGTATCTGAGAGAGGGAAGGGAAAGGACTGGGGTGTCGTGCCCCCAAAATAGGCTATGAGTCCTTCAAGGATTAAGCCGAATCCGAGAGTGAGGATTATCTGTCCAAGCTGGGTCGCCTCGCGTCTTTGCGCTGGAATGAGGACGCAAAAATAGAAGAGCATGGCGATGGCGGCGCCGAAGAGCAGAGCCAGCAGGAATGAGAGCGTAAAATGAAAATTGAGCCCAAGGAGGGTGAACGCGAAAAAGGTCCCGGCGGTGGCCATGTCCCCGTGGGCAAAATTCAGGATGCGCGTTGAGCGGTAAATCAATGCCAGGCCCAGGGCAACCAACGCATATATGCTGCCCGTGGAGAGTCCTGAAATAACATATTGCAGGAATTGCGCCATCTGATACTCCTTCATTTCTTTTACCGGAAAGGCCAGTTCCGAAAATAGAGCCTCATCTTGAACCATCGTCCGTAGAGGCCGAGGGGTTCGAAGATAAGGACAAGCAAAATGGTCGCCCCGTAGACGACCGGTACTAATTCCTTATAGGCATTGAAAACCTGCGGCACCAGGATGACAAACGCGGCGCCCATGATGGAGCCCTCCACCGAAGCCAATCCCCCGATAATGACGGCCACAAAGAGATTAATGGACTCCATGAACGTGAACATATTGGGCTCCACGTAACCCATGAAAAGCCCGTAGAGGCCTCCCTGGACCCCCGTGTAAAAGGAACTGATGGCAAAAGAGAGGAGCTTGTATCGCGTCAGGTTGACCCCGATTACTTCAGCGGCGATGTCGTTGTCCCTTATGGCTATGAAGGCCCGGCCCATGTAGGAAGAGACGATATTGTAGGTGAGCAGCGTGAAGACGAGCGCTATGGCAAAATTTAAATAGTAGTTGAAGTTTATGGAACTGAGACCCCAGAGGGGAGACATCTTGTGGATGATGAGTCCCATGCGCCCGCCCGAAAGGACCTCTGAATTCACAAAGACCTGGTACACGGCAATGCCGAATCCCATGGTGGCAATTGCCAGGTAAGGACCTTTCAGGCGGAGAGAGGGAAATCCCACCACGATGCCGAAAAGCCCTGCCGCGACGCCTGCCACAATCAGGCCCAGGGGCCAGGGGACCCCCAACCGGCTCATGTGACCGAAGGCGAACGCGCCGATTGCCAGAAAACCCGCCTGGCCGAAGGATATCTGGCCGGTATAGCCGATAAGGAGGTTCTGTCCCTCAACCCCAATGGTGTAGATGGCGATAATGGTTACCACATAGATGATGTGTTCCGGGGCGAACAGGGGAAGCAGGATGAGGAACAGCACAAAAGCCGCCACCCAGACACGTGTCCAGAATTTTCGAATGAGCTGCAGTTCCTCGCGGTAGCTTTCGATCAAATCCATCGGGCATTATCTCCTATACATAAAGCCGGTCGATGAGATCCTTGTATCGCTTTTCCAGGAAGCGCCGTTTCACCTTCTTGGTTGGGGTCACGTCCCCGTCTTCTTCATAAAATCGCCTGGGGAGCAGGGCGAATTTCTTGATTGTCTCCACCCGTGCAAGGGTTTTGTTGATCTTGCCCACTTCCCCTTCAATGAGTTTCCTGATTTCCTTGTTCTGGGTAAGGTCGGCAAAAGTGGTAAAGGGTATCCGGTTGTCCTGCGCATACTTGGTGACATTGTCCTCGTCTATGAGAATCAGCGAGACGAGGTACCTGCGCCCATCGCCGATGACCACGGCATCCTGAATATAGGGGCTGAATTTCAATTTGTTCTCGATGAAGGCGGGCGTGATATTCTTTCCGCCGGCAGTAATGATGATATCTTTTTTGCGATCCAGAATTTTTATGAAGCCGTCATCAATTTCGCCCACGTCTCCGGTGTGCAGCCACCCGTCTTTCAGTGTCTCCGCGGACAATTCCGGGGACTTGAAATATCCCTTGAAGACCCCCGGCCCCCTGGCCAGGATTTCCCCGTCTTCCGCGATGCGGACCTCCACACCGGGAAGAGCTTCTCCCACGTATCCCCACCGGGGCCTATCGATGCGCTGGACCGCAATGACCCCCGTGGATTCCGTCTGTCCATACCCTTCTCTCAGGGGAACGCCCAGTGCATTGAAGTACTGGAAGAGTTCAGGAGAGGCGGGTGCGGCGCCGCACACGGCCCAGCGAACCCGCTCCAGACCCACCTGGCGTTTCAGATGATAGAGAACCAGCCAGTAGAGAGGCCAGTAGAGAAGGCTCCAGAGAAAACGCTTTCCGGTCTTCTTCCGGGTTCGGACATATTTGAGCCCGATCCGGATTGCCGCGCGGTAAGAGGTGCGTTTTACGATGGTCGAGTCGGACATCCTGATTTCAATCATGGATGCGAATTTTTCCCAGATCCTGGGGACACTGCAGAAGACCGTAGGGGAGACCTCCCGTAAATTCATGGGCAGCGTATCGAGACTCTCCACAAAATTAACGGTCCCGCCTCCCCTGACCGCGAGGAAGACGGAGATGAGATTCTCGTAAATGTGCGCCAGGGGAAGGTATGAGAGCATCTCGTCGGTTTCGTACATGGGAGAGGCCTCCATGAAGGATTCGCTGATGCTGATGATATTGCGGTGCGTCAGCATGGCGCCCTTCGGCCTTCCCGTGGTTCCGGATGTGTAGATCATCATGGCCGTGTCTTCAGGATCGATTGCCGCCATTCGTTCGGACACGCATGTCGGATGTTCCTGGAGGAAGGCCCTTCCCTTTTCACCAAATTCGTCAAAAAACATCATGGAGGAGTGGGAGAAACCCCAGAGTCCTTTCGGATCCCAGACCACAATTTTTATCAGGTCAAGCTCTGAAATAATCTGCAGGGCCTTGTCCACCTGTTCCTCGTTTTCCACAAACAGGATCCTGGATTCAGAATGCCCGACCACATAGGCCACTTCTTCAGGAGCGGAGGTGGAATAGATGCCGCAGGTAACGAACCCTGCCGACATGGCGGCCAGATGGCAGATGAGCCACTCGGGGCGATTATCTCCCAGGATGGCGACCCGGTCTCCCCGTTCAAGCCCAAGAGAAATCAATCCCGCCGCAACAATGCGGACCTGGTCCCCGTACTCTTGCCAGGAGATCCGGTTCCAGATCCCATATTCCTTTCTTCGCAGACCGACGCGATTTTTCTGGGCCTCCACCTGCTGGAAGAACAGGGTGGGGAAATTTGCCGGGGCGGTTCCCACTACCAGGTCCTCCTTTTTTTGTAAAGCCGCCACCCTTTGGGTGACATGTCTTGTCCTCCGAGACCCAGGTAGAGTTCCTGCACATCCTCGTTTTCCTGGAGCTCTTTGGAGGTCCCTTCCAGCACGATTCTTCCGGATTCCATGATGTAGCCGAAATCCGCGATGCCGAGCGCCATCCTGGCATTCTGTTCCACCAGGAGGATGGTGGTTCCCGCACTGCTGATCTGGGAGAGGGCATCATAGACCTGACGGGCCACCTTGGGGGCCAGTCCCAGGGAAGGCTCGTCCAGCATAAGGAGTCTCGGCCTGCGGAGCATAGCCCTGCCCATGGCCAGCATCTGCTGCTCTCCACCTGACAGGGTTTCCGACTGCTGGTCCGCCCGTGCCCTGAGAATGGGGAAGAGATCCAGCACGTATTCAAGATCCCCTTTCACTTCTCTGCCTTTTCTCCCCCAGCACCCAAGCTCGAGGTTCTCTTTTACCGTGAGTTCCCTGAAAAGTCCTCTATCTTCCGGCACGTAAACGATGCCCAGCCGGGCGATTTTTTCCGGCGCCAGCCGCTGTATGCGGTTGCCGGCAAATTCAATGGTACCCTTTTTCGGCTGGTCTTTTAAAAGTCCTGCGATGGTCTTGAGCAATGTGGTCTTTCCCGCACCGTTCGGACCCAGAACGGCGAAGATCTCCTTTTCCTTCACCTGGAGGGAGAGACCGTGGAGCGCATAGATGCGGTCATAATACAGGGTTTCGATGCTTGCAATCTCGAGTAATGGCGTCATTCTGCTCCCAGGTACGACTGGATCACGGCCGGGGTCCGCTGCACTTCCTCGGGCGTCCCCTGGGCGATCTTTTTTCCATAGTCCATGGCGATCATCCGATCCGCAAGTTTTGAGGCAATCCTGAGATCATGTTCCACAAGCAGGATGGCCGTCTTGTACCTTCCCTGGATTTCCGTGATCCGATAGGCCGTCTCTTCTTTTTCCTCGGAGGTCAATCCTGCTATGGGCTCGTCCAGCAAGAGAAGCCTGGGTTCCATGGCAAGGGCCCTTCCCAATTCAGCACGTTTTTGCACACCATACGGACAATCGGATATGAGGGCTTTCCGGTATGCCTGGAGGTCCAGGAATTCTATAATCTCTTCAACCACGCGGCGGTGCCTGAGTTCCTCGCCGCGCAATCTCAGGTAGGCGGAAATGGAATGCCTTTTGAACTTAATATGCCTCCCAAGGAGGAGGTTATCGAGGACGGTCATATGGAGAAAGAGACGGAGGTTTTGAAATGTCCTGGCGATTCCCCGCTGGGCAACAGAATCAGGGGAAAGCCCAAGGAGATTTTTGCCCTCGAAAAGGACTTCTCCGGCATTCGGATGGTAGACGCCCGAGATGCAGTTGAAAAGGGTGGTTTTTCCAGACCCGTTGGGGCCGATGACGGTGAGAATCTCCTCCGGTTCCACGTGGAAATCAATACCCGCCAGGGCCTGGATACCACCAAAACGGATAGACAGTGCCCGGATGTCAAGAAGAGACATGCCGGCTAAAAATGCGGTTTAAAGATGGTATAGGGGGCAAGAATGGTATCTTTGCCGTTCCTTGCCTGTCCCATCCGGGAGGCGTTGACGCCGTGGTGCCGGTCGGGACCGTAGGTCACCGGTGCGCCCAGACCCTCGGGTTTCCAGTTTTTGATCTTTTCCATGCCCGCTATCATTGACTCCGGTGTCAGGTCCCGTCCCGCATTTTTCAGCCCTTCTACAAGGTGCATCATGGACATGGCGCCGAAGAGGGCAAGGTATTCTTTCCCCTTGATTTTGGGGTTGTATTTTTTCAGGATATCAGTCACCCGATCGGCCTGGGGCTCGGCCCCCGGCGTGCCTGAGTTTCCGGGAAGGGCGATGTAGGTGCCTTCCCACACCTGACCCGCCACCCGGTACATGATGGGATCGGCCAGCGTGAAGGTGGCAAATACCTTCGGCCTGTATCCTATTTTCGCCATTTCCTTGTCTATGAGCGCCCCATGAGTGGGGGTGGCATAGATGACAACGCTGTCGGCCCCGGTCTTCTTGAGGTTGAGGGCGTGGGTGGCCAGGGATCGCTCGGTCACTTCATAGGGAACGGCGCCCACCAGCTTGGCTTCTCCAACATCCTTGAGACCCTTTTTCACTCCTACCATGGCCAGTTTGCCGTAGTCGTCGTTCTGATAGAAGAGCGCAATCTTTCTTGTCCCGAGTTTCTGAACGGCATACTTGGTAATGTACTCGGCTTCATCTTCATAATCGGGATAGGCCACAAACACGTAACGCAACTTATCCTTCGGGAGTTCCGGCCAGATCCGGATATTGCCGTAAGCGGTAATGAGCGGGATGTGATTGTCAGCGAAGAAATCTTTGGCCGCATTGCAGATTGCGGTTCCCAGGAGTCCGCAGACCGCAAACACGTTTCCCTTCATTTCCTGGAGGTTTACCAGGGCTCGGGTGGGGTTGTAGCCGTCATCTTTTATGATGAGTTTTATCTTGCGGCCGTTCACTCCTCCCTGGTCATTGATATAATCCGCCCACGCCTTGCCGCCCATGGCCGTTACCCCCCACAGGGCTGCAGGCCCGGAAAGGGGAGTAGTCCAGCCGACAACCACTTCCTTGTCCGATACACCGGGCACCATTTGCCCCGCCCCGGCAATTGCAGGAATCGTAAGGATGACGAGAAACAGCGCACAGATTTTAAATATAGCTTTCCTCATGGTGATCTCCTTCAGTTAAAGGTTAAGAAAAGGCGTCGGGGCAGTGGAAACCCCGGGTTTCTTCCATGAGAACTGCTGAGGGACGCTCCGAAGGCAAGTCAATTCGCCTGAAAAGTATAGGTGTGAGCGGCCCGTCGGTCAACGTTTTTCTCCTCCTCCTAAGCAGGCAAACGGGCCAACCGGCTCACCCCAGCATCATTTTCGCGATGACCTCTTTCATGATCTCCTGGGTCCCGCCCCCGATGGAGAGGATGCGGTTATCCCGGTAGAGCCTCTCTACCAGGGATTCGCGCATGTATCCCGCACCCCCGTGGAGTTGGACGGCATCATAGGTTATCCTGTCGCTGACCATGCAGGAGAAGTTCTTCGCCATGGAGATCTCCTTCACCTGGGTTTTTCCTGCTCCGATCCGGGCTGCCACCCGGTATACGAACTCACGGCTTGCTTCCACAAGGGTCGCCATGTCGGCCAGCTTGTGTCTCGTCACCTGAAAGGCGGTCAGGGGGCCGCCGAAGGCCTCCCTTTCCCTGCAGTACTTCAGCGACTCCTCGAGGGCCAGCTGGGCCGTCATGTTGGCCATGATGGAAAGCTGCAGTCTCTCATGCTGGAAGTTTTCCATGATACCGTAAAAACCCCGGCCTTCCTGCCCAAGGAGATTCTCCCGCGGAACCCGGCAGTCTTCGAAAAAGATCTGGGCCGTATCCGATGCCCACCAGCCCATCTTCCGCAGTTTCCTGGAGACTGCGTATCCGGGTGTGTTTGCCTCAATGATCAGGAGGCTGATCCCTTTGAACCCTTCACCCCCCGTGCGGACAGCACAGGTGAGCTGATCCGCACGGGCGCCGCTGGTTATGAACATCTTGCTTCCGTTCACAACATAATGGTCGCCTTCCGGCACCGCCTTTGTGCGTATCCGGGCAACATCCGATCCCGCATCCGGTTCCGTGACCCCCAGTGCGGAGATCCTGTTTCCCTCCAGGACGGCAGGCACAAAGCGGGACTTTTGTTCCTGGGTGCCCAGGGCCAGGATGTGCGGGATGCTGATGTCCAGCGAGCCGAGGCCGGCCACGACGCCGGCCGACCCGCAGCGCATCAGTTCCTCGGAAGCAGCGATTTTGACAAAGATATCCCCGTCGGCCCCCCCGTACTCTTCGGGGTAGCCGATCCCGAGGATTCCTGCCTCCCCGGCTTTGCGGTAGAGATCCCTCGGAAATTCACCGCGCTCTTCCCATTCATCCACATACGGTTTGATATCGCGGGAAACGAATTTTCGCACGGTCTCGCGGACCATGTTATGGGTCTCGCCGAAATACTCCTGGTATCCGGTCATGGCCGGTTAAAAGGGGAAGAGCTCCGGTATCCTCTGGGCGAGCATGATATCGCCGCTGACTTTAAGCTGGCCGCTCATGAAAGCCTGCATGCCGTTCAGTTCCCCGTTCACCATGGCCAGCCACGTCTCTCCCGACATGGTGAGAGTGGTTGTCGGGGCATCGTGTGTCCCTTCTGAGATGTCACAAGCGCCGCCTTTTATGGCGACGTTCCAGTTTCCTCCGCCGTCCCCGGTGATCTCAAACTGGAATACCGCATCCAATCCCTGAGCCGCTGTTGCATTAAAAACACCGGGCATCCCGTCAAACACCTCTTTTACGTTCGCAATTGCCATGTTCTTTTCCTCCTTTGATTTCGGCTCACGGAGCCTTTTTTGTTTGCTTCGTTAAATCACGATGTCAGCGGGCGGTGGGATGACGATCGCTTCTCCTTCCGCGACAAGTTTCGCATCCTGATTTTTCCAGAGAAGAGCCAGGCGAATCCGCTTCTTTTCCCCCAGCTTTTCAGAGACCCGTGCGGTGGCTGTTATGGTATCCCCGAAGAAGGTCGGGGCCTTGAACCTGCACGATATCTCCACGAGGATGGTGCCGAGACCCGGGAGCTTCATGCCCAGGACCGGAGCAATCAGGCTCTGGGGAAGGGCCCCATGGGCGATACGGGTCCCGAACGGTGTCTGCTTCGCGAAGGCCTCATTCACGTGCATGGGGTTGAAGTCTCCACTGATGCCGGCGAACAGGTATACGTCCGTCTCGGTGATCGTTTTCGTAAAGCTGGCCTCGTCACCTATCTTCAGCTGCTCGTAGCTTTTTCCCAGCTCGAATTCCATCTGCATGTTCCCCCTCGCACGCCGAAAAAATGCACTATTTCCCTTTAAAATCGGGTTCCCTCTTTTCCATGAATGCCGCCATCCCTTCCCTGGCGTCCTCGGTGGATATAACCTTTCCCAGGGCCTCGCAAAGGTAATCAATGGCATGATCAAAGTCCATGTCCATCATGCCCCTGAAGGCCTGCTTGCCCATGCGTGTCCCGATGGGGCTCTTGCTCTCCAGGAGTTGAAGCGTCTCCTCGATCGCACTGTCCAGGTCCCGAGGATCCACGGCCCGGGTAATCAGTCCCATGGTCTCAGCCTCCAGGGCAGGGACCCTTCTCCCTGTAAGGACCATCTCCACGGCCCTTTTTCTACTGACGTTTCGGTAGAGCAGGGCGCCGACCATCATGGGAAAGATCCCCACGTGTACCTCCGGGGTGCAGAAATAGGCGTCGTTCCGCGCGATCACGATGTCACAGGAGAGCATCAGCCCGAGCCCGCCGGCGAGGCAGTGACCGTTTACTCGTGCCACGAGGGGCTTGCCGAAATGCGACATTTCCTTGAGGAGCGTTGCGTAATTTCTTGCTCCCTTGAGAGCTTCTTCACCCTTAGTCAGGGTGAGCGCCAGGTCCGCGCCCGAGCAGAATGCCTTGTCACCGGCGCCGGTAATACAGACCGCCCGTATTTTTTGATCCCGTTCAAGCTGTCTCAGGTACTTCCGCAAGGCTGTAATTGTCTTCTGGCTGATGGCATTCCTCCGGGATTCCCGGTTGATGGTGAGAAATGCCGACCGTCCCTTTACCGCATAAAGGAGATCTTTACTCATCTTTTGAAGCTTCCTTTTCAATATCCACCAGGATATCTCCCGGAGCAACCTTGGCGTCTACGGCCGTGTTTATCCCGGCAACCCTCCCGTCATGCGGCGCAACCAGAGTGGTCTCCATCTTCATGGCGCTCACCACCACCAGTCCCTGGCCTCTCCTGACACGATCGCCCGCCCTTACAAGTATTCTCACCACGACGGAAGGCATGGGCGGTGTGACCTGATCGGGAATCTCATCGGCCGAGCGGGCCCCGGGTCTCCTCGAATATCCCTTGCCTGCGTTGCGGACCAGGAAAGTATGTCCGTCTATGAAGACCTGTTTCCCGTTGTCAACGGCAACAAGAAATGCTTCAATTGCCTTTCCATCAATCACCAGGTGCAGGCGCCCGTCCGGGAGGGCGTGGAAACAGACCCGGTGTGTCCCAGCATCCACTGATACCTCAGCCGTGTTTTTTCCTTCAACCGGAGAAAAACCCAGGGATACTGCCTCACCTTCTATGTCCAGCTGATAATGCAATCTGTTTCCCTGTTATAAAGTCCATTGTCCAAGGGTCTGCCAAGGTGTGGCGGGTTCTTTTGCTTCCCATGGCGGGCGTGTCCCCGCGGCGCCGGCCAACTCCGCTGCTGCAAACGCAATCGCGGCAAGACGGTGCATCTTTTCGGGAGGGGACCAGTTGGGGAAATGTTCTTCAATAAAACCAGTATTTGTTTCTCCCTTATTGAATGGGTCGGATTGTACCACATCCATGAGGAAAGGGACAGTGGTGCGAATCCCCAGAATCGGGTATTTCCGGAGGGCACCGAGCATACGGTTGATGGCCGCCTTGCGGTCTTCTCCCCACGTAATGACCTTGCTGAGGATAGGATCATATTCAACGGGAACCTCGAATCCCTGGTAGATTCCCCCGTCCACCCTGATTCCCGGACCGCGCGGCTCACGGTAGAGCAGTATGGGCCCGGGGCACGGGAAAAACCGGGCCGTCGGGTCTTCCGCATAAATCCGGCACTCCAGAGCGTGGCCCCGTCTCACCACATCTCCCTGTTCAAAGGGCAGGGGTTTGCCGGCCGCTATCTCCATCTGGTGCCGGACCAAATCAAGACCTGTTATCATTTCCGTGACGGGATGTTCCACCTGCAGCCGCGTGTTCACTTCAAGAAAGTAGAAACTGTCAGGGGGCACGAAAAGGAATTCCACGGTCCCGGCATTGACATACCCGGCAGCCGCTGCCGCCGATACCGCGGCGTTTGCCATTGATTCGCGAAGCGCAGGGGTCAGGGCGGGTGATGGGGTCTCCTCGATGATTTTCTGGTGGCGGCGCTGGATGGAGCATTCCCTTTCGAAAAGATGCACCACGTGTCCCCGGCGGTCAGCCAGGACCTGAAACTCGATATGCCGCGGATTCACGAGGTATTTTTCCAGGTACACGGAGCCGTTCCCAAAGGCTTTTTCCGCTTCGCTTATGGCGGCAATGCAGGCTTCACGCATGTCCTCGGGGCCTGCAACGGTGCGCATCCCCTTGCCGCCTCCGCCCGCCGCCGCCTTCACCAGAACGGGAAACCCCATGCGGTCCGCTTCCGCGCAAAGGGTATCCATGTCCGTCGTGGCTTCCATGGTTCCGGGAATAACCGGGACTCCCGCTGCCTGCATGATCTTCCGCGCCTTCGTCTTATCGCCCAGGTCTCTGATGACCGCGTGAGGCGGTCCCACGAAAGAGAGTCCTGCTGCTTCGACAAGGGCGGCGAACTCGGCATTCTCCGCAAGGAATCCATAGCCCGGATGGAGGGCTTCTGCATTGGTTTTTCGCGCAGCCTCAACGATCCGTTCCGCGTTCAGGTAACTCAGGAATGGTTCGGAGGGGCCTATATGCACCGCTTCTTCGGCCTCAAGCACGTGGAGGGCATACCTGTCCGCGTCGGAATACACCGCCACGGTCTGAATTCCCATCTCCCGGCAGGTGCGGATGATCCGAACAGCTATTTCGCCCCTGTTTGCAACCAGTACCTTCTTGAACACAACGAACCGCCTTTATTCTTTCCCGCCGGTTTTGACTAAACCTGACGCCGACGCTTCCTAAAGGCCTCAGATACAAAACAGCGGAACGCAGTAGATGAGGTCTTTACGGAAGCGTCGTCACATTCTGAATGTGCCATACCCATACCTGTCATCCCTCAGCGGGGCGTTTAAGGCTGCAGAGATGGCGAGACCCAGCACATCCCTCGTCTTGGCCGGATCCAGGATGCCGTCGTCCCACATCTGGGCCGTTGAATAGTACGCATTCCCCTCCCTCTGGGCCGATGCGACGATGGGCGCCTTGATCTGTTCCACCATCTCCTCCGGGAGAGGCGGCGTGCCCTCTCTTGCGAGCTGATCGTTTTTCACGGTGATCATGACCTGTGCCGCCTGCTCACCGCCCATCACGCCTATCTGTGCGTTCGGCCACATCCACAGAAAACGGGGTGAATACCCGCGGCCGCACATGCCGTAGTTGCCGGCTCCGAAGGATGCCCCGATGATCACGGTAAACTTGGGAACGGTTGCCGTGGCAACCGCGTTCACCATCTTATGGCCGTCTTTCGTGATGCCGCCGCGCTCATATTCTTTCCCGATAATGTATCCGTTTATGTTCTGGAGGAAGATGAGGGGAATGCCCCGCTTGTCACAGAGTTGGATAAACTGGGTGGCCTTGAGGGAACTGTCGGAAAACAGGATCCCGTTATTCCCAAGGATGCCTGCCTCATACCCGTGAATGTATGCCCAGCCGCAGACGAGCGTCGGTCCGTAGCGGGCCTTGAACTCCAGGAATTCGCTGCCGTCCACCATCCTGGCGATCACTTCGCGCACATCATAGGGCGTGCTGAGGTCCCTGGGCACAATCCCGTAGATCTCTTTCGGTTCATAGAGGGGCGCTTTCGGTTCCCGTCTTGGGACCTCGGCCTTTCGGATCGACGGAAGGCCCCTGACGATCTGCCGGATGATCTCAATGCAATGCCGGTCGTCTTCGGCCAGGTAATCTGAGACGCCGGATTGTCTGCAGTGCACCTCCGCGCCGCCCAGTTCATCCGCCGTCACTTCTTCTCCGGTAGCGGCACGGACAAGGGGCGGACCTCCAAGGAAAATGGCGCCGGTCTTTTTTACATGGACCACTTCATCGCTCATGGCCGGGATGTAGGCAGCCCCCGCGGTGCACAAACCCATGACGCCGCATATCTGTGGAATTCCCATCTTGGAGAGGATCGCCTGGTTGTAGAATATGCGGCCCCCATCATCCACATCGGGAAAGATCTCCGATTGGAGCGGCAGGTAGGCCCCGCCCGAATCGACCAGGTAGATCAGAGGCAGATGGTTTTCCATGGCAATGGTCTGGGTCCGGAGGCCCTTCTTGACACCCATGGGGTAGATGGTGCCCCCCTTGATCATGGAATCATTGGCGTGGATAAGGACCTCGCGGCCTTCAACGAGCCCTATGCCGCTCACGATCCCGGCGCCATGCACTTTCCTGTCATACAGCCCCTGTGCAGCGAGCGGGGCGATCTCGAGAAAGGGCGTGTTTCTGTCGAGGAGAAGATCCATCCTCTCCCTGACGGAAAGCTTGTTCTGTTCCTTCAATCTTGCCCGTGCTTTTTCAGAGCGCTCGGTCCGCGCCTTTTGCAGTTCCTCCCGGAGTCCCGCAACCAGGGTTTCCATGCGCGAGTGATTCTCTCTATATTCTTTGCTCTTGGTATCGATCCGGGAATCAATGAGTTCCATCATCAGACCCTTTCAAGTACCCTGTCGCCGATCTTGACTCTCGTTATTTCAGATGAGGTGCCGGCAACCTGAAGATATTTGGCGGATCCGTAGCTCTCTTCCGCCGGGTTGCCCTTGATAAGGCCATTTCCTCCAAGGATCTGGAGCGCCTGGCTTGCCACCTGTTCCGCGGATTCCGTGCAGAAGACTTTGGCGCAATTGACCAGAACGTCCCTTTCCCGGTCCTCTGTTTCATCCATCCACGCGGACCGGTAGGCGAGCAACTGGGCCGTTTGACGGATGGTCAACATTTCCGCCAGTTTAAAGCCAACCTCCTGATAGGCGATGACGGGCTTTCCTCCACGTATATGCTTTTTTGCGTGAACCAGAGCGCTCTCAAATGAGCGCTTCATGAGCCCGAGGCTCGCGCTGATGAGCACCTGATCTTCCCAGCGACGAAGATTTCCCAGCATGTCCGGCGGCTCGAAAGGTCCCATGGCGTGTTCGGAAGGGACCACTACTTCATCAAGGCGGAGCGGCGCCACCGGGGTTCCCTCGTACCCGATGGTTGTGTAGCGTTCTCCCAGGTGGACCCCTTCTGATTCCGTCCTCACCAGAACGACCATGAGTTTTTCACCGGACTGCGCGATTACTGCTATCCGTTCCGCCATCGGCCCGTTTATCACATGATCTTTGCTTCCACTGACCAGGAATCCGTCGCCGGAAACTGCGGCTGTTGTCTTGAATTCTTCGTTTTCGACGCTCATCCCGCCCTCGGTCAAGGCTATGCTTCCCACGTGGCGGCCCTGTTCCAGGAGAGGGAGTATCGCTTCCTTTTGATCGGATGTCCCATAGGCGGCGATCAGGCTGCCGAAGATGCGGGTGCTGTATTCGATGGAGAGAAACAGGGAAGGGGAGAGCGAGGCCAGTTCTTCCTGGGCGGCCATGAGAGCGGTGGAACTCTTGCCGTCTCTCACGCCGATGGCAAGGTAGCCGATTTCCGCGAGCCTCGTAAGGTAGTCCATAAAGAGATTGAGACATTCGAGGGGGTCACTGGATCTGAGGTACTTCAGCTTTTTTTCCGCGTCTCTGTCTATGGTCTCTTTCAGACTGGTGACCAGGGATGATTCCTTTTCATCAAAATCAAAGTTCATTGGTTTCCCTCTGAGGTTGGCCGGTTGAGCCGGTTGAGCCCGTTATTAAGTTGAGCCGG
>CAZONI010000035.1:0-34429 GCA_964581175.1 uncultured Desulfobacteraceae bacterium | reverse complement strand
GGTTACAGCGGCGGGCCCGTCCCCGAATTGCACGGGGTTCCCTATTAAGCTCACATGCACCCAAACATTTTTTTTATAAAAGAGTTCCCTCCGGAAGTCCAGCCAAATCGTTCCGGTCCTGTGAATGTAAGAGGATGAATGAGCGATGGTCATTCAGAAGTGCCGTGGTTGGATGTCTGCAGCCCCAGCTTGTCCATGCGGTACCGAAGGGATCGCAGGCTTATCCCCAGGAGCTGTGCTGCACGCTGCCGCGACCCGTGGGCGATTCTGAGGGACTTGAGGATATAGTCCCGTTCAATTCCCCCAAGCACCCTTTCCAGATCGATGCCCTCCGACGTAAGATCAGTTTCCCGTCGGTTCTTCCTTTCTTTCTGGAGGTTTGAAAGGGTCAGGCTTTCGGGCAGGACGATATTGGATGTCTCAAGGGCCACACTCCGTTCGATGATATTTTCCAGTTCCCGCACATTCCCAGGGAAGGAATATTCCTTCAGGATATCCATGGCATAGGCAGATATCTTCCTGATATCCTTGCCGAATTCAACTGAATATTTTTGCAGAAAATACCGGGCAAGGAGCGGCAGGTCGCCTTCCCTCTTCCGGAGAGGGGGCATGGGGATATGGATGACATTGAGCCTGAAATAGAGGTCTTCCCTGAACCGTTGCTCGATAACCTCCTTTTCCAGGTCCCTGTTCGTGGCACAAATGAATCGGACATCGATGCTTTTTTCCTCTGTTCCCCCGACCGCGGTGAAGGTTCTTTCCTGAATGACTCTCAGCAGTTTCACCTGGATAGCAGGTGAGAGGTCTCCCACCTCGTCCAGAAACACGGTACCCCCATCTGCAACATCAAAGAGCCCCTTTTTGTCAATGCTGGCCCCTGTGAAGGCGCCTTTCTTATAACCGAACAATTCACTCTCAATGAGGTTTTCCGGAATGCCCGCGCAATTTATAGCCATGAAGGGCATTTCGTTTCTGGGACTCAGGGTATGAATGGCCCGCGCCACCAGTTCCTTTCCGGTCCCGCTTTCGCCGGAAATCATGATATTCGACCTGGTGCTCGCCACCCGCCTGATAAGGTCATAGACCCTTTTCATGGGCTCGCTTTCTCCCACAAGCAGGTCGAAATGACGCTGCCTTTTCTCGAGGGATGTTTCTTCCTCTGTCAGGGGCTTTTCTTTGGACAGCAAGGCTTCGCGCACGATGGCCTTGAATTCATTCACCTTGAAGGGTTTGGGAATATAGTCGTAGGCCCCTTCTTTCATTGCTTCCACGGCTGTCTCAGCAGTCGCAAATGCAGAAATCAAAACCACCTTGGTGCCCGGCTGAACAGCGCGGCTCTTTTTCAACACTCCGATTCCATCCACGTCCTTCATCCGGATATCGGTTATGACCAGATCGAAAAAGTTCTTATCGAGTATCTCGCAAGCCTTGTTGCCGCTTTCAGCCAGGGTTACCGCGTACCCTTCCTGGCTCAGCATAATATCCAGAAACTCCCGCATACTCTTTTCATCGTCAACAACCAGGATGGTTGCTGTTTTTTTGCCAGACAATCTTGCCCCCAATCATGGTCAAATCGTTCCAGCCCTGTAAAGGCCTCCCGATAAACGGCGAATTCTTACTCTTCGAATGGAAATCCTCCTCCATCAGGCCATATTCGGCGTCCGGATCTATGATGGCCAGGTCCGCCGGTGCCCCTTCTCTCACGCTTCCCCCCCCTATCCCGAGAATTCCAGCAGGGTTGCAGGTCATTTTCCGGAAGGCCTCCGCGAGGCCGAGAACTCCTTCCCGTACCAGCGACAAGGTCAGCGGCAAGGCGGTCTCAAGGCCGATCATGCCGAAGGCGGCCCGGTCAAATTCCACGTCTTTCTCGATGGCACTGTGCGGTGCGTGATCAGTGGCTATAACGTCTATAACTCCGTCTGCAAGGCCCTGCTTAACGGCCTGGACGTCTGCGGGCGTTCTCAGGGGGGGATTCACCTTGTAGCGGGTGTCGTATCCGATTAGAGCATTGTGATCCAGGGTAAAATAGTGCGGTGCGGTCTCCGCGGTGACGGAGACCCCTTCCCCTTTCGCTGCCCGGATGAGATTCACCGATCCCTCTGTGCTCACATGGGCGATGTGGACAGGCGTACCGGTCAACCTGGCCAGCGCGATCTCCCTGAATACCACTATTTCCTCACTCGCTGCAGGGATGCCGGGAAGTCCGATTCGCGTGGACACGACCCCTTCGTGCATCACCCCGCCCCCGGAAAGGCTCCTGTCTTCACAGTGGCAGATGACGGCAAGTCCATGGTAATTTGCGTATTCCATGGCCCGTCTCATCAGCCCGCTGTCCACAACGGAGTAGCCGTCCTCTGAAACAGCGACGGCTCCTGCCTCTTTCAGGTCTCCGAACTCGGTGAGCATCCTGCCTTTCTGGCCCATGGTAATTGAGGCGATGGGATAGACCCTTGCCAGTCCCGCTTCCCCGGCTTGCCGGAGAATAAATTCGGTCACTGACCTGTTATCGTTGGGCGGTTTCGTATTCGGCATACACGCCACAGACGTGTACCCGCCCGCAACCGCCGCCAGAGTGCCCGTCGCAATGGTCTCCTTGTATTCCTCTCCCGGCTCCCGCAAATGGACGTGCATGTCGATAAGGCCGGGGACGACCAGTTTTTCCGTTGCGTCAACGGTGGTTAGCCGCGATCCTTGCTCTCCAAAAACGCCGCGCGGCAGGATCTTTGAGATCCTCCCCCGTTCAACGATAATATCCGACTGTTCAATAACCCCCTTTTCAGGGTTGACCAGTTCTCCCCCCTTAATCCAAATCGACACTTTGTTTCCCTCCAATGAGAAGATACAGCAATGCCATCCGCACAGCAACCCCGTTTGCTACCTGGTCCAGGATAACGGAATGAGGGCCGTCCGCCACATCAGGAATGATTTCCACTCCCCGATTGATGGGTCCCGGATGCATGACGATAACGTCTTTCTTGGCCCTGGAGACAAGCTGGCGGTCGACTCCGAAAAATCTCGCGTATTCCCTCGTACTCGGAAATATTTTCGCACTCTGTCTCTCCAGTTGAATGCGAAGGAGCATAATCACATCCTTTCCTCTCACGGCATCCCGGGGATCCGGTACGACTTTCACCCCGAGTGTTTCCATTTCAACGGGTATCATGGTCGGAGGACCCGCCACCGTCACCTCAGCCCCCATCTTGGTCAAGCCCAGGATGTCCGATCTTGCCACCCGGCTATGGGCGATATCCCCGATGATAACCACTTTCAGGCCTTTGATCCGTCCTTTTCGTTCCCTGATGGTAAAAAGATCGAGGAGGGCCTGTGTTGGATGTTCATTTATCCCGTCACCCGCGTTGATGACCGATGCTCTGACTTCCCGGGCCAGCAAATGGGGCGCGCCGGTCGAGGAATGTCGCAGCACGATGAGATCGGGGCTCATGGCTTCGAGATTCCTGGCCGTATCTATGAGTGTTTCACCTTTCACCATACTGCTGGTGGAAGCGGACAGACTCACCGTGTCCGCGCTCAATCGCTTCGCGGCGATTTCAAAAGACGTTTTCGTCCTGGTGCTCGGCTCGTAGAAAAAGTGCACTACGCTCTTCCCGCGCAGCGTGGGCACCTTCTTGATATCTCTGGTGGATATGACTTTCAACGACTCCGCAGTATCCAGGATAAGTTCAATATCTTCGATGGACAGCTGGCCCATCCCCAAAAGATCTTTATGACTGAATTCTGCCACCGGTGACTCCTTTTAGACTTCCCCCAAAAAAAAACCTCCTTGCCAACAGCAATGGCAAGGAGGTTTTATTATTAATCCGATTCCAACCATAGATCAGTAAAACTTTCCCAGATTGTGTATATCGTGAAGCACGGAGGGAATCAATCTTCTTCTCTTTCTTTGGCTGCGCCTGCAACGCCCGCGCTGCTGTCCGGCTTTCCCTCCTCTTCTGCACTCCGGGGAGTTTTTTCTCCCGCTGGTGCAGCCTTCCCTTTCTTCTCTTTGCGCGGCCTCGGGGAAGAAGACTTTTCAGCTTTCTTCTTCTTTTCCTTCTTCTTAGTCTTTTTTTCTTCCTCAACTGCCAAGAGCTGAATAACCGAAACAGGAGCTCCATCTCCCTTTCGGAAGCCCTTCTTGACGATTCTCACATAACCGCCCTGTCTGTCAAGATATCTGTCCTTTATTTCGTCAAAAAGACGATGGGTGGCAGATTTATCCTGCATATAGGAAAGGGCCTGGCGTCTGGCATGCAGGTCCCCCCGCTTTGCCAGGGTAATCATTTTCTCAGCAACCGGGCGTATGGTCTTTGCCTTTGTATCCGTTGTTTCAATCTGATCATATTTCATCAAAGAAGTAACCATGTTCCGCAACATGGCCCTTCGATGGCTCGTATTCCGGCTTAATTCCTTGCCCGCCTTTCTATGCCTCATCTTCCTCTTCCTTTTCTTCTATCTCTTCGGCATCTTCCTCAAGGAGTTCTACGGGGGGAAAGTTTTCCAGTTTCATCCCGAGTGAAAGGCCCATTTCTTCGAGGATAGACTTGATCTCGTTGAGGGATTTTCTTCCGAAGTTTTTTGTCTTGAGCATCTCCTGCTCTGTTTTTTGAACAAGCTCCCCGATCAGGGTAATATTTGCGTTTTTCAGGCAGTTGGCGGATCGTACCGAAAGTTCGAGTTCAGAAACGGGCCTGAACAGGTTCTCGTTCAGTTTCTCCTCTTCTTCCTCTTCTTCCTCTTCGATCGGCTCGGGTTCTTCCTCAAAGTTAATGAAAGGGTTCATCTGTTCTTTCAGTATCTTAGCCGCATATGCCACCGCATCTTCAGGCAATATGCTCCCGTCTGTCCAGACCTCAAGCGTTAATTTATCGTAGTCCGTAATTTGTCCCACCCTCGCATTCGTCACCACAAAATTTACCTTTTGAACAGGCGAAAAAATGGCGTCAATTGCGATCATGCCGATATCCATGTCTCTTGTCTTGTTCCTCTCGGCCGGCACATATCCCTTTCCGCACCGGACCGTCATCTCCATATGGAGCGAGCCTTCACGGTTGAGGGTCGCGATTAGCTGGTCGGGATTAAATATTTCCACGAGGCCATGGGCATCGATATCCGAGGCATTTACCAACCCCTCCTTCTCCCGCGCAAGATGTATCACAGCTTCTTCTCCCTGAAGGAGTTTCAATTTTATCTCCTTCAGGTTCAATATGATGTCTGTAACATCCTCATGCACGCCGGGGATGGTACTGAACTCGTGCAGAACACCGTCAAATTTCACTGAAACTATGGCGGCTCCCTGCAGCGAAGACAGCAATATTCGCCTTAGAGAATTGCCGATGGTGATGCCGAATCCTCTTTCCAACGGCTCGCATACGAACTTTCCGTAAAAGTTTGTATAAGATTCCTCTTGGATCTCTATCCTCTTAGGCCGGATTAGCTCACGCCAATTCTTGCTTTTCAGATCTCTCAAAAAAGCCTCCCCTATTATCTTGTTAGTAGCGCCTAGTCCTTAGAAGTGCTCCTTCCCGGGACTGATCATTTAGAATACAACTCAACGATGAGTTGTTCCTGAATGGGCATTGTCAAATCTTCACGGTTCGGAAGAACCTTTAGAACTCCCCTGAATTTTTCTTTCTCAATTTCGATCCAGGGAGGAATTCCTCTCCTGACCACTGTCTCCATGGAGTCCAGGATCTGCTGTACTGTTCTGCTTTTCTCGCTGATCCCGACCACGTCTCCGGGTGAAACCTGGTACGAAGGAATATTCACTTTCCGATCGTTTACCTGGAAGTGGTTGTGTCTCACAAGCTGCCTCGCCTGGTTGCGGGAAGCGGCGAAACCCATTCTGTAAACCACGTTGTCCAACCGGCACTCGAGCTGCATCAGCAGATTGATACCCGTGATGCCCTTTTGCCGTTCAGCCCGGTAATAATATCCCCTGAATTGCCTCTCAAGAACTCCGTAAATGCGCTTTACCTTCTGTTTCTCTCTGAGCTGGAGTCGATAATCCGAGAACTTGCGACCCCGCCGCTGCCCATGTTGACCCGGTGCGTAGGGACGTCTTTCAAACGCGCATTTGTCGCCGAAACACCGATCTCCCTTCAAAAAGAGTTTCATGTTTTCCCGGCGGCACAACCTGCAAAACGAATCATTATATCTGGCCAAACCAGACCCTCCTCAATTCTCTCTCTTTCATCAACAAGGAATACCCAGCGGATCCTACACCCTCCGCCGTTTTGGCGGACGACAACCGTTGTGCGGTATTGGTGTGACATCTCTAATAACGCTGACACTGAACCCATCTACCTGCAGTGCCCGAAGAGCCGCCTCACGACCGACACCGGGACCCTTAACTCTCACTTCAGCAACCCGCAATCCCTGTTCCATCGCCTGGCGCAAGGCATCCTGCGCTGCAAGCTGCGCAGCAAAGGGGGTGCTCTTCCTCGATCCTTTGAAGCCTGCCCTGCCGGCGCTGGAGGAAGCAATCACGTTTCCTTCATTGTCTGTGACGGTGACGATGGTATTATTAAAGGTAGACTGAATATGCACTATCCCGGAAGGGACATTTTTCTTTTCCTTTTTGGCTTTCCCTTTTCTTTTTTTGGTCTTTGCCATGCTTCTCCCTCAGAACTTATTTCTTCTTCCTGCCCATAACGGCCCTTCGAGGTCCTTTTCTCGTCCTGGCGTTGGTGCTCGTCCTCTGCCCCCTCACCGGAAGTCCCCTTCTGTGCCGCAGTCCCCGGTAGGCGCCCAGATCCATTAAGCGCTTTATGTTCATGGAAATTTCGCGCCTGAGATCACCTTCCACCTTGAAGTGCTCATCGATTACCTTCCTGATATTGCTTACTTCTTCGTCAGTCAGGTTATCCGACTTCGTGTCCCAGTCGATACCCGCCTCCGTCAAGATCTTTTGAGAAGAACTCTTCCCTATCCCATAAATATAGGTAAGGGCAATCTCTATCCTCTTTCCCCTCGGTAAATCTACGCCAGCGATTCTAGCCAATCTAATACTCCTTCCAGCAGATGGTTCCCGTCATTACCCTTGACGCTGTTTGTGTCGGGGGTTGATGCAAATGACGCGGGTAACTCCCTTTCGCCTGATGATCTTGCAATGATTACATATCTTCTTAACTGACGGCCTTACTTTCATGATGAAAACAGCCTCCCTATCGTCTGCAGGAATTTCCCTTTTTTCCTCCGGCAAATTATCTGGCTTTTCCGAGCCCCTTCTTCATAAACCCTTCATAGTGCCGTGTCAGCATATGAGATTCAATCTGATTCATGGTATCCATCGCCACGCCGACGACGATCAACAACGCTGTGCCACCGAAATAAAAAGGAACATTGAGTTTATAAATGAGTATCTGCGGCAACACGCAAACCGCCGAAACGTATATGGCGCCGGAGAAGGTAATCCTGGTCAGGACCCTGTCGATATAATCCGCGGTGTTCTTTCCGGGCCGGATCCCCGGAACAAACCCTCCGTAGCGCTTCATGTTGTCGGCCACATCCACCGGGTTGAAATGGACCGCCGTATAAAAATAACAAAAGAAGAAAATAAACGCCACATATACCAGTATGTAGATTACGTGTCCCGGTGCAAGGTATCCAACGATATGCTGAAGCCAGGGGAGCTGCTTTGTACTAAGAAAATTGGCAATGGTTGCCGGGAACATGATGATGGAGGACGCAAAGATCGGAGGGATGACGCCAGCTGTGTTCACCTTCAATGGAAGGTGCGTACTCTGCCCTCCATACATCTTCCTCCCCACCACCCGCTTTGCGTACTGAACCGGGATCCTCCGCTGACCCATTTCCACAAAGACAATCACCCCGATCACTGCTATCATCAGCGCCACAATCACGGCCATGAAAAATGGAGTTATCTCTCCGGTTCCTATCAGCCGAAAGGTATTGGCCACCGCAACGGGAAACCGTGCGACAATTCCGGCGAAGATAATGAGTGAGATTCCGTTTCCGATCCCTCTCTCCGTGATCTGTTCCCCGAGCCACATGAGGAAGGTAGTACCCGCGGTCAACGTCATCACGGTGAGGATCCTGAATCCCCATCCTCCCACAGGAACCACCATGGCACCGCCGGGACTTGACATCCTTTCAAGACCGACGGCAATACCGAACCCCTGGATAATACAGAGGAACACGGTTCCATACCGGGTGTATTGCGTGATCTTTTTTCTTCCCTGCTCTCCTTCTTTTTTCAGTTTTTCCAGGTAGGGAACCACCACTTGCAACAGCTCGATAATGATGGCGGCACTGATGTATGGCATAATGCCAAGTGCCATAACGGACATCCTTTTCAGGGCACCACCGGAAAACATGTCGAACAGACCGAAAAGAGTCCCCTGTTTTGAGCCGAAAAAGGCTGCCATGGCCGCGCCGTCTATACCGGGAGTCGGGATATGGCACCCCAAACGGTACACGGCCAGCATGGCCAGGCTAAAAAGGATCCGCCGTTTCAGCTCAGGGATCTTCGGGATATTCTGGAAGCCGCCGATCAAAGTTCCTTCTCCCCACGCTGTAGAAGTTCTCTCATATTATTTCAATCCTTCCGCCCGCAGCTTCCACTTTCTCTCTTGCGGCCTTACTGGCCTTCTGCACTTTTATTACAAGAGGATGATTCATTTGTCCGTTGGCGAGCAGTTTTACGCCGTCTTTTTGCTTCCTGATCAGACCCTTTTCCTTCAAAGCCAAAAAATCCACCTCGGCGTTTGACTCAAATCTGTTCAGGTCCTCTACGTTAAGGACATTATATTCCTTCCTGAAGGGATTGCTAAAACCTCTCTTCGGAAGCCTTCTCTGGAGAGGCATCTGCCCACCTTCAAAGCCGCGAGCAGGCCCGCCGCCTGAACGAGCCTTCTGTCCCTTGTTGCCGCGGCAGGACGTCTTTCCATTGCCTGAACCGGGACCCCTGCCGACTCGCTTCCTCTTCTTTCTTGAACCTTTCGCAGGCGATAGATCATGAAGTTTCATAGTACCATACCTTGCTCTAATTCTCAGCGATCCGGATAAGAAACGACACCTTCTCGATCATTCCCCGAATGGCAGGAGTGTTTTCCAATTCTACGGTCTTGTTCAGTCTGGTCAATCCGAGTCCTTTGAGGGTCTGCCGTATGTTCTTTTTTCTTCCGATACCGCTTCTCACCAGAGTGACCCTAATTTTCTCTGCCATGATTAAAACCTTTTCCGAATTCAAATGATTATTTCACGAGCTCTTCGATCGGTTTGCCCCTGCGACGCGCGATTTCTTCGGGGCTCCGCAACGATCGAAGTCCGTCCATTGTTGCCCGGACAAGATTGTGCGGGTTATGGGATCCAAGGCACTTGGTAAGAATATTCTGCAGGCCCGCCGCCTCGAGAACCGCCCGCACAGCACCTCCGGCGATGAGACCGGTACCGGGCCTCGCCGGTTTCAAGAGAACCCGACCTGCTCCCCACTCCCCGATAACTTCATGCGGTATTGTGGTATTATGCAAGGGGATATTCTCCATGTCTCTTCTTGCCCTTTGGACGCCCTTTCGAATGGCTTCAGGAACTTCATTGGCTTTGCCAAGCCCACTGCCGACCGTCCCGTTCCCATCACCAACGACCACAAGTGCACTGAAACTGAATCGCCGCCCACCTTTAACAACCTTGGCAACCCTGTTTATATGAACAACCTTCTCAATAACTTCGAGTTCCTGATCTTCCTTAGCCAATGGCATTCTCCCTCATATCCGATTTGTAGGGTGATCACACCGTCTAGAATTCGAGGCCCTTTTCACGCGCAGCGTCGGAAAGGGCTTTTATCCGCCCGTGGTACAGAAATCCATTCCGGTCAAATACCACTCTCTTAATTCCCTGTTTCAGGGCATCTTCAGCAATGAGCGCCCCAACCATGGCTGCCCCTTCTTTGTTTCCGCCTTTCTTCCCGATGGTCGAACGCGAATCTCCGGATAGAGAAGATGCTTCCACGAGGGTTCGGGCCGCCGTGTCGTCGATAATCTGCGCGTAGACATGCCTCGCACTTCTGAACACACAGAGTCTCGGCCGTTCAGCGGTACCTCGTATTTTCTTTCTGACCCTTTTTTTTCTTCTTAAGCGTGCTTTTGCACTGTCAACCGTACCCATGTTTTTCCTCTTCTACTATCGAGCAGATTTTCCGGTGAATGTTACCCGGACTATTTCACACCTGTTTTTCCTGCCTTCCTTCTGATGACCTCATCGGCATACTTGATGCCCTTCCCTTTGTAAGGCTCAGGCCTTCTGATTCCCCGGATTTTCGCAGCAGTCAGCCCCAGAAGTTCCTTATCGATACTGCTCAGGATGATCTTCGTTTTCTCAATTCTTGCCTCTACCCCTTCGGGGAGGTCGAAATGAACCGGCTGGGAGTATCCGACATTGAGTACGGCCGTCTTCCCTTGTAACTCGGCTCGATACCCGACGCCCACGATTTCAAGTGTTTTTTCGAAACCATTGCTCACCCCGGTAACCATGTTTGCCACAAGCATCCTGGACAGACCGTGTATGGCCTTTGATTCCCTTGATTCATCACTTACCGAAAGCGAAATCGTATCCTTCCCGACGGTTAGAACAACCGCGGGATGGATCTGCCTTGTGAGCCGGCCTTTGGGTCCTTTCACAGATAAGAGCCCGTCGCTCACATTGATTTCAACCCCGTTTGGTATGGAAATAGGCATGTTGCCCACGCGTGACATGCAAAACCTCCTAAATAATCCTGCTCCGGCGATTACCCAAAATGTTCCCCGTTAAAGAGAACTACCAGACATTACAGACAATTTCTCCCCCAAGTTTCATTTTCCGCGCATGGCTGTCACTCATAAGTCCCTTTGAAGTCGACACAATGCTCATGCCGAACCCATTCAAGACCTCGGGAATTTCGCCATAACCGGAATAGATCCTCCGGCTCGGCTTACTGACTCGCTTGATGCCCTGAATGACCGGACTTCCTTCCTCGTCATACTTCAAAATGACCTTGATCACTCCTTGCCGGTTGTCGGGCACTACCTTGTAGTTCTTGATATAACCTTCTGATTTCAAGACCTTTGCGATATTCGTCTTTACCGTGGAACAGGGAATATCCACCATTTCCCGTTCGGCTTTCAGCGCGTTCCTGATTCTGGTCAACATATCCGCAATGGGATCTGTCATAGTCATTTACCTTGCTCCTTGCACCATTCACATCTTCATCCAAGCTTACCAGCTTGACTTTATGACTCCAGGGACCTCTCCTCTCGAAGCCAGATTCCGAAAACAGATTCGGCAAATCCCAAATTTCCTTAAAAACGCCCGGCTCCTCCCGCATATGGGACACCTGTTATAGTAGCGGGTGGAAAATTTCTGTTTCTCTTTTGCCTTGTTGATTAACGCCTTTTTTGCCAAAGCAACTCCCCCTATCATCCCCTGAAGGGCATCCCTAACTCTCTCAAGAGATAGCGTCCTTCCTCATCACTCTTGGCGGACGTTACAATCGAGATATTCAGGCCCTTTATCTTATCAATCTTGTCATAATCAATTTCAGGAAAGATAATATGCTCTTTGATTCCGATGGAGCAATTTCCGCGTCCGTCAAAAACCCTGTCTGAAAGTCCCCTAAAATCTCTCACCCTCGGAAGAGCTACATTAAAGAGCTTATCCAGAAAATCGTACATCCTGCCGTGCCGGAGGGTGACCATGCACCCGATGGGCATGCCCTGACGCAGCTTGAAACTCGCGATGGACCGTTTCGCCTTCGTCACGACAGCACGCTGCCCCGCAATTAAGGTCAATTCCTCTACACCGGAATCGAGGACTTTTATGTTCTGAATTGCCTCTCCCATTCCCATATTCAGGACAACCTTGGATATGCGCGGCACTGCCATGATGCTTTTATACTGAAACTCCTTCATCATGGTCGGCACAATTTCATTTTGATATTTGTTTTTCAAACGAGACAAAGATACCTCCTCAACCCCGGCCATCATTTATTCATCCATCGGTTCTTCGCATTTCCTGCAAACCCGGACTTTTTCACCGTTTTCCAGGATACGCGTACCGATTCTGGTCGCTTCAGTGCATTTGTTGCACACCATCATCACATTGGATACGTGAAGTGGCGCTTCTTTTTCGATAATGCCGCCCTGTGCAGTGGTGGGACCGGGGCGAGCGTGCCTCTTGACTATATTGACCTTTTCCACGACGACCCTGTCCTTGTCCAGATCCACTTTGAGGACAGCACCGATTTTGCCCTTTTCTTTCCCGGCGATGACAATCACCTTATCATTTTTCTTTATTCTGGGGTGCTTCTTACCCACGTCGTTTGCTCCTCATTCCCATCGCCTCCCCGTTCTGCATCCGGCGCAATTCCGTGTCGGCAAAACAATTCGGTTTGTACGACTTTTTCCGGCGAAGAGATCGTTTCAGTCCCAGCATTCCTACAATACCTCGGGGGCCAGGGAAATAATCTTCATGAAATTCTTGGCCCGCAGCTCTCTGGCCACAGGGCCGAAAATTCTCGTCCCTACCGGTTCCTTCTGCTGGTTGATCAATACGGCGGAATTATCATCGAATTTTATGTATGATCCGTCAGGTCTTCTGATTTCTTTTGCGGTCCGCACGATGACGGCACGGGCCACATCTCCCTTCCTGACCTTCGAATTGGGCATTGCCTCCTTGATGGAAACCACCACGATATCTCCAATGCTCGCGTATCTTCGCCTGGACCCCCCAAGCACCTTGATGCAGGAAAGCAACTTGGCCCCGGAATTATCGGCTACTTTAAGTTTTGTTTGTGCTTGTATCATTTGAACGGCTCCAACAATCCATCAGAACTCACTCATGCCCGAATTCTATTTATGGATGGACACTCTAATTAAGTCTCGATAGTTCCCTTTTCCAAAATTTTCACCACCTGCCAGCGTTTCCGTTTGCTCAGAGGTCGGCTTTCGATAATCTGGACCTTGTCCCCGATCCTGCACTGGTTCAAGGGATCATGGGCCATATGTTTGCTTCTCTTCCTGATATATTTCTTGTAAACAGGATGTCGAGTAAGCCGGTTTACGAGCACCAAAGCCGTCTTATCCATCTGATCGCTGACGACGGTTCCTATCAGCCTCTTTCGCACACCACCTTCTATCATCACTTCCTCACAGACGTATCAAGATCCAGAAATTTCCAGTTCCCTGATCACCGTATTGACCTTCGCAAGATCCCTTTTAGTCTTGGGGATCACAGCTGTGTTCCCCAGCTGGCCCGTGGCTTTCTGAAGGCGCAGGTTGAACAGTTCCTGACCAAGGTCCTTCTTCTTTTCCAACAGCTCTTCCCGTGTCAACTCTCTCAGCTCGCTCGCCTTCATCGATCTAGGCCCCCCTGCTCACAAATCTCGTCGCAAAGGGCAGTTTATGCCCGGCAAGACGAAAAGCCTCGGCGGCAACATTTTCCGCCACCCCTTCCAGCTCGTAAAGGATCCTTCCCGGCTTCACAACGGCGACCCACCCTTCAGGAGCACCCTTGCCCTTTCCCATTCGAGTCTCAGCGGGTTTCTTGGTAACCGGTTTGTCCGGAAAAACCCGGATCCACACCTTTCCCCCGCGCTTTACGTGCCTGGTAACGGCCACTCTGGCTGCTTCAATCTGCTGGGCGCTCATGAAGCCGCATTCCAGCGCCTGAAGGCCGTAATCTCCAAATGCCAGCGTCCGACCCCGGTATGCCTTGCCTCTTATCCGCCCTTTCTGTCTCTTCCGATACTTGACTTTTTTTGGACTCAGCATGGATTTTTTTCCTATTCACTCTTGTCGGGTAATATTTCACCGTTAAAGATAGTCACTTTTACGCCGATCACACCATACGTTGTTCGAGCCTCTGCAAATCCGTAATCAATGTCGGCCCGCAAGGTATGCAAGGGCACTCTCCCCTCGCGATACCACTCTCTCCTCGCCATTTCCGCGCCGCCCAGTCTTCCCGCACAGGCGATCTTTATCCCAAGAGCACCGAAACGCAGGGCGGAACTGACTGCCTTTTTCATGGCACGCCTGAAAGCGACCCTTCGAACCAGTTGCAAGGCAATGTTCTCCGCAACAAGCTGCGCATTGATCTCAGGCTTTCGTACCTCCTGGATATCGACGATCACTTCCCGTTTAATCTTGTTTTCCAGGCTCCTCTTCAGAGCCTCAATCTCCGAACCTTTCTTTCCGATCACGATACCAGGCCGTGCTGTATGGATTCGGATTCTGACTTTCCCGGCCGCCCGTTCAACTTCGATTTTTGCGACGCCGGCCTGCGACAATTTTTCCTTCAAAAACTTCCTGATGGTATAATCTTCGAGGACAAAATCACTGTATTCCTTGAGGGCAAACCATCTGGAATCCCAGTCTCTGTTCACGCCCAGCCTAAATCCGATTGGATTAACCTTTTGTCCCAATATGCACCTCCACAGCAAAGAGCCTCCTTCCCGGTGACTTCTGATCCCGACACAAGAGCCGGGCTATTTGCTATCCAAAATGACCGTCAGATGACTTGATCTTTTCCGTATCCTCGTTGCACGTCCGAGAGCACGCGGACGAAATCGTTTCATAGTAGGACCTTCATTGGCATAGACTCGCTTGATATAGAGGCTGTCCACATCAGCACTGCTGTTCTGTCCGGCATTCGCCACCGCCGAATCAAGAAGCTTTTTCAGAATACGGGCGCCTTTCTGGGGTGCGAACGAGAGCAGGCCCAAGGCTTCCTCAACCGCCTTTCCTCGAACCTGATCCATGACCAGCCGGATCTTGCGAGGGGAAACCCTCACAAATTTTGCTTCAGCTCTTGTTTCCATGTCTCACGTCTATTTCTTTCCTCTAAGCTTTGATTTCTTATCGCCGGCATGTCCGTAAAAGGTCCTGGTCGGTGAAAATTCACCCAGCTTATGCCCGACCATATCCTCCGTGACAAAAACAGGCAGAAATTTTCTCCCATTGTGCACAGCAAAGGTCAGTCCCACGAATTCCGGCAGAATGATGGACCTTCTGGACCACGTCTTGATGATCTTTCTGCTCTGCGTTTCATTGGCTTCCTGAACCTTTCTCAAGAGATGATCATCTATAAAAGGTCCCTTTTTTAGCGAACGCGGCAAAACCTATCCTCCTCTAATCTTCCCACCAATGTTGTCCCTCTTACATACGCTTCTAATTTACCTTACCGGCTTAACCTTGAACGATGAACCGGGGACATTGAAATCGAGTTGCTGCCCCTGCAAAAACCTATTTCCGCTTCTTCACAATCAACCTGTCACTGGCCTTCGGAGTGCGCGTCTTAAACCCCTTCGTGGGCACACCCCAAGGTGTGACCGGATGCCTGCCGCCCGATGATTTTCCTTCTCCCCCTCCATGGGGGTGATCAACGGGATTCATCGCTACCCCGCGCACATGGGGTCTTCTTCCTTTCCATCGTTTCCGGCCGGCCTTTCCCAAGGAAACCTTTTCATGGTCCAGATTTCCAACCTGACCGATGGTCGCCTTGCAGGCAAGAAGGACCATGCGCACTTCCCCGGACGGGAGTTTTATCTGGGCGTATTTCCCTTCCTTGGCCATAAGTTGGGCATAGCTTCCGGCGCTCCTGGCGAGTTGCGCTCCGTGCCCGATGTTGAGCTCTATGTTATGAATGTGGCTCCCAAGAGGAATCTCCCGCAGAGGGACCATGTTCCCCGTGCGAACTTCAGATCCCGGTCCGGAGACAATCCGGTCGCCGACCTGCAGTCGATTGGGGGCGACGATGTAGCGTTTCTCCCCGTCCACATAGTGCAATAATGCGATATTGGCAGATCTGTTGGGATCATATTCTATTGAGGCAACCACTGCCGGGACACCTTCCTTGTTCCGCTTGAAATCGATAATCCTGAATTTCCGTTTGTGGCCCCCGCCTCTATGCCTCGCCGTCATCCTGCCCAGAGCGTTTCTCCCACCCGTCCTGTTCAGGGAGCGCACGAGACTCTTTTCAGGTTTTCGCTCGGTGATCTCCTCAAAACTGGAACCGGTCTGGAATCTCCTGCCCGGTGACGTTGGTTTCTTAATCTTAATTCCCATAATTTCCCCCGCAATCTACCACTCTTTCAAGCCCTTCAGGCCGGCCTGCATCACACGCCCTCGAAAAACTCAACGCTCTCACCGCGCGCCAGGGTAACGACGGCCTTTTTCCAGTCAGCCCTTTTCCCGGCATAGCGCCCCACCCGGCGTTTCTTTCCCCGGACGTTCATGGTCCTCACATCAACCACCTTCTTCTTGAACAGGGCTTCCACGGCATGCCTGATTTCGATCTTGTTTGCCCTCTTGTGGACTTTGAAGCTTATCTGATTGTACAGCTCCTTTTGAGTGTTCCCTTTTTCAGTGATATGCGGCTCTTTGATTACTTGATAGATATCCATTACGCCACCAGTGTCTCCTCTATCTTTTCAATGGCAGGTTTTACCACGAAAAGGTAATCAAATTTCAAGATGTCAAATACATTCAATCCTTCGTACCGCATAACTTTTATCCATGGTACATTTCGAGAAGACTTCTCAAGTTCCGGATTTTTTTCTTCCGTGACAATGAGCGCTTTTGTTACGTCAAAGGCATCCATAACCCGGACGAAGTCCTTGGTTTTAATCTGGGGAAGATCAAAATTCTGCAATACATACAGCTGCTGATTCTGCACCTTGTCTGTGAGAGCCATACGGATAGCCGCCTTCTTGACCTTTTTCGGTGTCTTGTGCACATAGCTCCGAGGCGATGGACCGAATGCGACACCACCACCGCGTCTCGTCGGAGAAGATGCAACGCCGGCTCGCGCTCTTCCAGTCCCCTTCTGGCGCCACAATTTCGAGCCTGAGGAGTTCACTTCCGAGCGGCTCTTTGTTGCCGCGCTTCCGGATCTTCTACCTGCCAATTGTCCCAATACCACTTGGTGCAATACATGCTTCTTCACGGGAACATTAAAGATATCATCGTTCAATTCCAGATCGGAAATCTTTTCTTTTTGAAGGTTGTACACATTGACCGTGGTCATTTTGTTCCCCTTACCCTAGCAAAATGCTCTCAGCTTTTTCGGACTTCCACCAGGCTGTTCACGCTTCCGGGAACAGCCCCTTTTACAATGATAAGATCCATCTCAGGCCGAACATCAACAACTTTGAGATTCTTGATGGTTACCCGCGCGTTGCCGTACCTGCCGGGAAGTTTCTTTCCTTTCATAACCCTGCCGGGCGTTGCACTGCTGCCGATGGATCCTGGAATCCGGTGTGAACGCGACCCGTGCGTCTTTCTCCCGCCCGAGAAGCCCCATCTCTTCATCACACCACTGAACCCTCTTCCCTTGCTGATACCGGTTACCTGAACCCGCTCACCTATCTGAAAAATGTCGGACTTCAGCTCCTGGCCGAGCTCAAAGGCCTCGGGATCCTCCACACGGATCTCTCGCGCCACTGAAAAACACCCTTTACCTGCAACGTTAAAGTGCCCCCGAAGTGGTTTATTCACCCTCTTGTCTTTTTGCGGTTCATATCCAACCTGGATTGCGCTGTACCCTTCCTTTTGCCGGGTCTTTTTCTGGGTAACAACACAAGGACCGACTTTCAGGATGGTGACCGGACTGGCATTGCCGTCACCAAGGAAATATTGTGTCATACCCAGTTTTCTGCCGAACAATCTAGTAATCATGAGAAAAATCTCCAATAGCTCCACAACTCTCAGAAACAAAGGGAAGGAAAAATCTCGCCCTAGAGCTTAATTTCCACATCTACACCGGCAGCAAGGTCCAACTTCATCAGTGCATCTACCGTCTGTTGTGTCGGCTCGAGGATATCCAGCAGCCGTTTATGTGTCCGAATCTCAAATTGCTCCCTTGATTTCTTGTTCACGTGCGGAGATCGCAATACACAGAACTTGTTTATTTCAGTCGGGAGCGGGATCGGACCTGCTATTCTAGCCCCGGTCGACCTGGCGGTTTCCACAATTTCAGTAGCGGATTTATCCAACAGTTTGTGATCATAGGCCTTCAGGCGAATCCGGATCTTCTGGTTGGCTATCATCCCCTTCTCCTTTTACTCGATAATCTCGCTGATCACGCCGGCACCGACCGTCCTGCCCCCTTCACGAATCGCAAAACGCAGCTCCTTCTCCATCGCTATCGGCGTAATTAAATTCACTTCCATCGAAACATTGTCCCCGGGCATCACCATCTCTACTCCCTCAGGCAACGTCACTACCCCCGTCACGTCCGTCGTCCGAAAATAAAACTGCGGCCGGTACCCGTTGAAAAACGGCGTGTGCCTCCCGCCTTCCTCCTTCGTCAATACGTACGCTTCCGCCTTGAACTTCGTGTGCGGCGTTATCGACCCAGGCTTCGCTACCACCTGCCCACGCTGCACCTCGTCCCGCTTCGTCCCGCGCAGCAGTACCCCTATATTGTCCCCGGCCTGCCCCTGATCCAGTATCTTCCGGAACATCTCCACTCCCGTGCAGACCGTCTTCATCGTCTCCTTGATCCCTACTATCTCAACTTCCTCTCCTACCTTCACCACTCCACGCTCCACACGGCCAGTCACCACCGTCCCTCTCCCCGATATGCTGAATACATCCTCTATCGGCATCAAAAACGGCTTGTCCGTGTCCCGAACAGGCTCCGGTATGTACGAGTCCAATGCATCCATCAACTCAAATATCGGCTTCACTTCCTCCGAATCCGCATCTTCACTCTCCAGCGCCTTCAACGCACTCCCCCGGATAATCGGTATGTCATCACCCGGAAATTCATACTTCGTCAATAACTCCCGCAACTCCAGCTCAACAAGCTCTATCAGCTCTTCATCATCCACCATGTCACACTTGTTCAAAAATACCACTATGCTCGGAACTCCAACCTGACGCGCCAACAATATGTGCTCCCGCGTCTGCGGCATCGGTCCATCATCCGCTCCAACCACCAATATCGCTCCGTCCATCTGCGCCGCTCCCGTGATCATGTTCTTGATATAGTCCGCATGACCAGGACAGTCCACATGCGCATAATGCCGGTGCGCCGTCTCATATTCCACATGCGCCGTCGCTATCGTTATCCCACGCGCCTTCTCCTCAGGCGCCTTGTCTATCTCGTCAAACGGCACATAATCAGCCATCCCTTTCTTCTGTAAATGCTTCGTAATCGCCGCCGTCAACGTCGTCTTCCCATGGTCTATATGCCCTATCGTCCCCACGTTTACATGCGGCTTCGTCCTCTCAAATTTCTTCTTCGACATCTCTATCCTCCTTGGCGGCTTGATATTCAGCCTCAGTCCTTGCTTTCCTTTTCAGGCCTTAGGTCTTTCCTGGCTTGAAATCTACCAGCGGTAATGTGCAAAGGCCTTATTGGCCTCGGCCATCCTGTGGGTGTCTTCTCTCTTTTTGATGGCGGCGCCCCTCTTGTTGGCGGCATCCAGAAGTTCTCCAGCAAGCTTCGCTTCCATGGTTTTTTCACTTCTGGCCTTTGCAAAAGATATGATCCACCGAAAACTGAGGGCCTGGCCTCGTGCGGGTCTTACCTCCGTCGGCACCTGGTACGTTGAACCGCCGACGCGTCTTGATTTCACTTCGACGTGTGGCTTTACATTCCCCACGGCTTTTTTGAAAACGGACAGAGGCTCTTCCTTGCTCCGATCCTCAATGATGTCAAATGCTCCGTAAAGAATAGATTCCGCAATACTTTTCTTACCCTTCTTCATCAGATTATTGACGAACTTGGCCACGAGAAGGCTATTGTATCTTGGGTCGGGCATCATATCTCGTCGCGCAACAACTCTTTTCCTAGGCATTGTGGTTCTCCAGGGGATTGAATAAACTCATTTTCTCCATCATCGTCCTGCTATAGACTCTTTGGGCGCTTTGCACCGTACTTGGACCGCCCTCGTCTCCGGTCGTCCACTCCCGTGGTATCCATCGTGCCTCTGATAATATGATATCTGACACCGGGGAGATCCTTCACTCGACCGCCCCGGATGAGTACCACAGAGTGTTCTTGAAGGTTATGGCCCATACCCGGTATATAGGAGGTTACCTCGATTCCATTAGTCAACCGCACCCTCGCTACCTTTCTGAGCGCTGAATTCGGTTTTTTCGGGGTTGAGGTATACACCCTCACACACACGCCTCTCTTTTGCGGTGCCCCCTGCAAAGCGGGCGTCTTGACTTTCTTCTTTGCTTTTAATCGACCTTTCCTCACAAGTTGACTAATGGTCGGCATGCATTATTCTCCTCATTCGTTGTTTCTCAAACCCGATCTTTCGGGCCTTCCCGCACCGGGATTCTGGAAACCGCAAAAATTCTTTTTTTTATTTCTTTTTTGGTTTCTTGTCAAGCTATTTTCCGCTTCGATCGAAAAAATTGTTACCCACTCAGTACCCGGCATCTCGGAGCCGCTCCAGTTTCTGCCCCCGGACCAAATACGAAGACTATTCCGCGACCCCTATAGCTTGATCCCGATATTCTTTGACTCCGGTTCCGGCCGGTACCAGACGCCCCATGATGACATTCTCCTTCAGTCCGCGGAGGTAATCTATTCTCCCGGCCACACTCGCATCCGACAGCACCTTGGTCGTCTCCTGGAAGGAAGCGGCCGAGATAAAACTGTCCGTGCTCAGGGATGCCTTGGTAATGCCCAGCAACAGGGGTTCAGCGGTTGCCGGTTTTTCTGCCTGGGCTAAGAGTCTCTGGTTTTCTTCTTCAAACCGCCATTTTTCCACATGTTCTCCCAGCAGGAAGGGGGAATCGCCAACCCCGGTAACCCGGACCTGCTGCAACATTTGCCGCACGATGACCTCAATATGTTTATCGTTGATCCTGACTCCCTGCAGACGGTATACCTCCTGCACCTCATCAACAAGATATCTTGCAAGCTCCTTCAGCCCCCTGATTCGCAGGATATCATGGGGATTCACAGAGCCGTCCATCAGCGGTTCGCCTGCCCGCACATAGTCTCCCTCAAGAACACTCACATGCTTGCCCTTGCTGACGAAGTAATCCACTGCTTCGCCCACTTCAGGAGTGATGGTCATCTTTCTTTTTCCCTTTGTATACTTTCCGAAAGACACAACCCCGTCAATTTCGCTGATGATAGCCGTCTCCTTGGGTTTTCTCACCTCAAAGAGTTCTGCAACCCGGGGGAGGCCGCCGGTAATATCCTTGGTCTTCGTGGTCTCTCGAGGGATCTTCGCAAGGACGGTCCCCGGACCTACTTCATCACCCTCGTTGACCATGATAATTGCCCCAACGGGAAGGTGGTATCGAGCCTTGGCCCTGGTGCTTCCCGGAACGGGAGCTGTCTTTCCGGTCTCATCTTTTATGGAGATGCGGGGGCGGATTTCCGACTCACGGGATTCCACGACAACCCTGCTTATTTTTCCCGTAACCTTGTCTGTCTTCTCCTGCATTGTCCGTTCTTCAACGATGTCGCCGAACTTCACAATGCCGCCCACCTCGGTCAAGATCGGAATCGTAAAAGGATCCCATTCGGCAATAACCTTTTCTCTTTTGATTTTCAGTCCATCGGTCACCCTGAGTGTGGCGCCGTAGATGATGGGATATCGTTCAATTTCCCGGCCCCCTTTGCCCAAAACAGCGATTTCGCCGTTGCGGTTCATAACAATCGGGAACCCTTCCGCATTTTCAACCGTCTTGAGATTCATGAACTTGATCTTGCCGTCATTCCTCGCCTGAATGGTAGTCTGTTCCACTCGTTTGCTGGCCGTCCCACCGATATGGAAGGTCCTCATGGTCAGCTGGGTTCCCGGCTCGCCGATTGATTGCGCGGCAATGATTCCTACGGCCTCACCGATGTTCACTTCATGACCATGTGCAAGGTCACGACCATAGCACTTTTTACAGACACCATGTCTGGCTTCGCAGGTAAGGACCGAACGAATTCTGACTCGTTCAAGCCCCGCATGCTCAATCTGTTCAACCCTGGCCTCATCGAATTCTTCGTTGGCCTTCACAAGCAGTTCACCGGTAACAGGATCATAGACATCCTGCAGCGCTACGCGTCCCAGGATCCTTTCTCCAACACGCTGGATTATTTCCCCGCCTTCAATAAGGGCATCCACCCAGATGCCGTCAATGGTGCCACAGTCTTCTTCGGTGATGATGGCGTCTTGTGAAACATCCACCAGCCTCCGGGTAAGATATCCCGAATTAGCGGTCTTGAGTGCCGTATCTGCCAATCCTTTTCTGGCCCCGTGGGTAGAAATAAAATACTGGAGGACCGTTAAGCCTTCCCTGAAATTGGAGGTGATCGGGGTCTCGATAATCTCCCCGGACGGCTTGGCCATCAGTCCGCGCATCCCTGCCAGCTGTCTCATCTGATCCTTGCTCCCCCTGGAGCCGGAGTCAGACATCATGTAGATGGGATTGAAACTGGGGACCCTATTTCCATCCTTTCCCGTAGCGTTCACCTCTTCGACTGACATTTCCTTCATCATCTCGCCGGCCACATCTTCCGTAGACTGAGCCCAGATGTCCACAACCTTGTTATACTTTTCCCCATTCGTGATGAGACCGCGCTTGTATTGGTCATCAATTTTCTTCACTTCCGCTTCAGCTCGTGTCAGAATTTCCTGCTTTTTGGAAGGAATTACCATGTCTTTCATTGAAATGGAGATGCCCGAAAGAGTCGCATATTTGTACCCGACATCCTTGAGACGATCAGCCAGGATAACCGTCGACTTAATACCGGCATGACGATACGACTCATTGATGAGGCCTCTCAACTCCTTCTTGGACATGACCTTGTTGATCAAGGAAAAGGGGACAGTTTTGGGCAGTACCTCGTAGAGCAGCACCCTTCCCGTTGTAGTATCAGTGATTGCCCCGTCCATCCTGACTTTAATGGCTGCGTGGAGATCCAGTTCGCCGGCGTCGTACGCAATCCGCACCTCGTCAACACCGGAAAAGAACCTTCCCTCGCCCTTTGCAAAAGCCCTCTCCCGGGTCATATAGTAAATGCCGAGAACGATATCCTGACTGGGAACAATAATAGGATCCCCGTGTGCCGGAGAAAGGATATTGTTGGTTGACATCATCAGGACCCTCGCCTCGATCTGCGCTTCAATGGAGAGAGGTACGTGCACAGCCATCTGGTCACCGTCAAAGTCAGCGTTAAACGCAGTGCAAACGAGGGGGTGCAGCTGGATGGCCTTCCCTTCGATAAGAATCGGCTCAAATGCCTGGATGCCGAGCCTGTGCAGAGTCGGCGCTCTGTTCAGAAGAATACAGTACTCCGTTACTACTTCATCGAGGGCATCCCAAACCTCTGCCGTCTCCCGTTCCACCATCTTTTTCGCGCTCTTTATGGTCGTGACCAGGCCTTTCTCGTCCAGCTTGTTGTAGACAAACGGCTTGAACAATTCCAGGGCCATCTTCTTGGGAAGGCCGCACTGGTGGAGCCGGAGGTCAGGGCCTACAACTATGACCGAACGACCGGAATAGTCCACGCGCTTACCCAAAAGGTTCTGGCGAAATCTCCCCTGCTTTCCCTTCAACATGTCGCTCAGGGACTTGAACGGCCGTTTGTTCGCGCCGGTCACTACCTTGCCCCGCCTGCCGTTGTCGAACAGGACATCAACTGCCTCCTGGAGCATTCGCTTTTCATTTCGGACGATGATATCAGGGGCGTTGAGTTCAAGGAGCCGTTTGAGCCTGTTGTTCCGGTTTATCACCCTGCGATAAAGATCATTCAGATCAGAGGTGGCAAATCGTCCGCCGTCAAGGGGGACAAGCGGCCTCAGTTCAGGGGGAAGGACCGGAATAACATCAAGAATGGTCCATTCCGGCTTGTTTTTGGATTCCCTGAATGCATCAATGACCTTGAGACGTTTGGTGAGCTTTTTCCGTTTCGCTTCGGATTTGGTGGTGACCATTTCCGCCCTGAGAGTGGCTGACAATTCCTCCAGGTTCAGTTCACTGAGCATGCGCTTGATTGCTTCAGCGCCGATTCCGGCCTCAAATCGGTCCCCGAAATCCTCTTTGGCCCGGTACAACTGTTCGTCCGAAAGGAGGCTCCCTCTTACCAGGGGAGTGTCCTTCGGGTCCATGACGATATAATTCTCAAAATAAAGAACACGCTCCAGATCCTTGAGGGTCAGATCCAGGAGATTCCCTACCTTCGATGGTAGACACTTGAGAAACCAGATATGGGCAACCGGGGTTGCCAGCTCGATATGACCCATCCTCTCACGGCGAACCTTTGACTGAATCACTTCCACGCCGCATTTTTCGCACACAATCCCGCGATGTTTCATCCGCTTGTATTTACCGCAGTTGCATTCATAGTCCTTGATCGGTCCAAAAATCTTGGAACAGAAAAGACCGTCTCTTTCCGGCTTGAACGTCCTGTAGTTAATCGTTTCGGGTTTCTTTACTTCTCCATACGACCATTCCCTGATTTTTTCGGGTGAAGCGAGTGATATCCTGACCGCATTAAAGCTCGACGGATCCTTCGGCTTGGTAAGGAAATTATATAATTCTTCCAATGCCTCTCTCCTTATATATGCTGTTAAGCGTTTACCGGGGGTACGTCCCCTCCCGGCCGCTTGGTCTTACGTGCAGCCTGTTTACCGACCCTTCGTCGGCATGAGGCCGAAACACACAACCCACGAATCATGACTACTAGTAGTACCTTATCAGAAAATTTGTGCCCAAAATGCGCAGAAAATCTTTCATTTCATGGTACTCAATGCCGAATTCAAAAATCCCAATGTCAAATCAATGACCAATGCCTAATGACCAAATCGAATAAGAACTTGAATTGTAATTGTGTTGCAGAATTCCACCGCTGTCTAAGAGTAATAGGCCTTGTCATTTTATCATTTGAATTTTATTTGACATTTGATATTTGACATTTGGTTTTCCGGTTTATCCGGGTTAGGCCTGAGTGTCTTCAAACAGTTCGATCTCGAGCCCGAGACTCTGCAACTCTTTCATCAGTACTTTGAAGGATTCGGGCAGACCGGCTTCGAGGATATTGTTTCCTTTTACAATTCTCTCGTACATACGGGTCCTTCCCGCCACATCGTCTGATTTGACCGTGAGGAATTCCTGCAGGGCATATGCCGCGCCATAGGCCTCCATGGCCCAAACCTCCATTTCCCCCAGCCGCTGACCGCCGAATTGCGCCTTCCCGCCAAGCGGCTGCTGGGTTACCAACGAATAGGGACCTATGGAACGGGCGTGCAGCTTGTCATCGACCAGATGATGGAGCTTCATGACATACATAACTCCCACGGTCACCTGTTGATCAAATGGCTGGCCGCTCCGGCCGTCATACAAGGTTGCCTGCCCGGTGACAGGCAGCCCGGCCTGCTGGAGAGATCCTTTGATCTCCTCTTCCTCCGCCCCATCAAAAACCGGAGTGGCCATGGGGATACCATCGCGCAGATAACCGGCCTGCTCCACGAGTTCCTCTTTGGTCGCATCTTTCACGAAGAGGTCATATTCTTCCTTGGGAAGGACTTCCCTGAATTTGTTCTTCAGGGCTTGTACGTCGCCGACCCTGTCGACCAGCTCGCCTATTTGACGCCCCAGCTCCCTGGCAGCCCATCCAAGGTGTGTTTCAAGAACCTGGCCGACATTCATTCTCGATGGTACGCCGAGGGGGTTCAGGACAATGTCGACCGGTGTCCCATCCTCGAAATAGGGCATGTCCTCAACGGGCAGGATCCTCGAAAGGACCCCTTTGTTTCCATGACGGCCCGCCATCTTGTCTCCTACAGACAGCTTCCGTTTGACCGCAACGTAAATTTTGACCATCTTGATGACGCCCGGAGCCAGTTCGTCTCCCAGATTCAGACGCTCGATTTTCTCCTCAAAGAGTTCCTGAATCCGGTCAACCTTGGTGTTATGCTTCTCCACAACGCCTTCCACCTGGTCAATGATATCCATCGAGGCTTTCAGGTCTGCGTTGCTCCATGACTCTACAGGGACACTGTCAACAATACTGTCCGTGATTGCCTTGTTCGGGCGGAGAAGAGACTTCCCGGAGAGGGTATCACGCAGCTCTGCTTTCAGCTTCAATCCCACCAGGAGGCTCTTCAACTTATCCCTCGCAGCCCGTCCTACCACATCGATCTCATCGGATTTATCCTTCTCCAGCCTGGCCAGTTCCTCGGCCTCTATGGCAAGGCTTCTGGAGTCCTTTTCAACTCCTTTCCTGGCAAACACCTTTGCATCTATGACAATCCCTTCAACACCCGGAGGGACCCTCAGGGAAGTGTCTTTCACGTCTCCCGCCTTATCCCCGAAAATAGCCCTCAGGAGCTTCTCCTCGGGCGACAGCTGGGTTTCACCCTTTGGGGTGATCTTGCCCACAAGGATATCGGCCGGGTTCACTTCCGCGCCGATCCTGATAATTCCGGCATCATCCAGGTCCCCTAGAGCTTCTTCTCCCACGTTCGGAATATCCCTGGTAATTTCTTCCTTCCCCAGCTTGGTATCTCTTGAAACAACCTCAAATTCTTCAATGTGTATGGATGTATAGATGTCCTCTTTCACCACCCGCTCGCTGATAAGTATTGAATCCTCAAAGTTATACCCACCCCAGGACATAAAGGCCACCATTACGTTTTGTCCCAAGGCGAGTTCACCCAGCTCAGTGGCAGGGCCGTCGGCGATGATCTGCCCTTTGCGGACTTTTTCACCAAGCTTCACGATGGGCTTCTGATTGTAACAGGTATTCTGGTTTGATCGCTTATACTTAACCAGTTTGTAAATCTCAACTTCGGGGTCATCCTTTTCATCGCCCGTTGAACGGACGACGATGCGGGAAGCGTCCACGTCTTCCACGATTCCATCCCTTCGGGCGACGACCGCTACACCTGAATCTCTTGCGACCACCTGCTCGATCCCCGTGCCGATGAGAGGAGCCTTGGCCCGCAAAAGGGGAACGGCCTGCCTCTGCATGTTTGAACCCATCAATGCGCGGTTCGCATCGTCATGCTCGAGAAATGGAATCAGTGACGATGAGACGCTGACCAGTTGGTCCGGAGACACATCCATATACTTTACGTCCTGCACGGGAATTTTTGCTGCCTCCCCCATAATGCGGACGGCGGCTTCCTCATTCTGGAAACGCCCTTTGTCGTCCAGCGGAGCGTTGGCCTGGGCGATTGGATCGTCTCTTTCATCGAGCGCGGACAAATATTCGATTTCCTTCGTCGCCCTGGCATCTTCCACTTTCCGGTACGGTGTTTCTATGAAACCGAAATCATTGACCCTGGCATAGGTACTCAGGGAAACGATAAGACCGATATTGGGGCCCTCCGGTGTCTCAATGGGGCAAATCCTGCCGTAATGGGTGGGATGCACGTCCCGGACCTCAAAACCCGCCCGTTCTCTTGTCAGTCCCCCTGGGCCCAGCGCGCTCAGGCGTCTTTTGTGAGTCACCTCGGAGAGTGGATTCGTCTGGTCCATGAACTGGGACAACTGGCTTGTTCCGAAAAACTCCTTCACGACCGCAGAAACGGGTTTGGAATTGATGAGGTCATGGGGCATCAGGGTCTCAACTTCCTGAAGGCTCATGCGCTCTTTTATGGCCCTCTCCATTCTTACCAGGCCTATCCTGTACTGGTTCTCAAGAAGCTCTCCCACTCCCCGGACGCGGCGGTTGCCGAGGTTGTCGATATCGTCAACCATTGCTTCAGTATTCTTGAGCCGGATCAGTTCTTTCACGGTTTCGAAGATGTCCTCTTTCCGCAAGGTCCTCAAATCAAGGGGGACATCCTGGCCGAGACGGTGATTCAGCTTCAATCGCCCAACTTTGGAAAGGTCATAGGTATTGATATTGAAAAAGAGGTTGTTGAAAAATTTATTGGCCACTTCCTGGGTCGGCGGGCTGCTCGGCCGCATCTTTCTGTAGATATCCAGGACCGCCTCATCCGGTTTGTCTATCTTGTCCAGAAGCATCGTATCCCGAATGGTGGTACTTACACCGGGTGCATCCAGCACAAGACATTCTATCTCAGAAATGCTAGACTTCCTAATTTTTTCAAGCAGTTCCCCGGTTAAGACATGATTGCCTTCCACCAGGATCTCACCGGTATTCGGGTCCACAAGATCATCTGCAATGACCCTTCCTTCTATGTCCTCAGGATCGACCGGAATCCTCGTAATGCCCGCGGACGCCAGTATCCTGTGTAATCGCTTGGTATACTTGTCTCCCTTCTTTGCAATAATATCCTTGCTCACCGGGTCGACGATATCTCTGGTAATTTTCTTCTGGAAGAGATTTTCAATCCTGGCTTCCCTCCAGCAGCCTTTCTTTTCAATTCCAATGAGTTCGGTGCTGTAAAACTGGGCCAGAATTTCCTTCGCAGTATATCCGATAGCCTTCAAAAGGACCGTCACGGGAAATTTTCTTCTCCGGTCGATGCGAACATAGAGGATGTCTTTGGGGTCAAACTCGAAATCGAGCCATGAACCGCGCAGGGGAATGATCCTCGCAGAATACAGGAGCTTTCCGCTGGAATGGGTCCTTCCCTTATCATGGTCGAAAAAGGCTCCGGGAGATCGATGCAACTGGCTCACCACCACTCTTTCCGTCCCGTTGACGATAAAGGTCCCCCGGTCCGTCATCATGGGGAGAGTTCCAAAGTAGATCTCCTGTTCCTTGATGTCCCTGATACTTTTCACCTCGGTATCAACATCGGTATCGAATACCACGAGGCGAACAGTCAACCTCAGCGGGGCTTCAAAAGTCATCCCCTTATTCATGCAGTCATCTTCATCATACTTCGCTTTGTCAAAGGCGTACTTGACAAACTCAAGAGAGGAAGTGCCGCTGAAATCATGAATGGGGAAAACGCTTCGAAAAGCCCCCTGCAATCCTATCTCCAGCCGCTCCTCCGTTGGAACATCCTTCTGCAAAAAATCCGCATAAGAGCGTTTCTGCATCTCTATAAGATTTGGAATGCCGATAACCTTATGGATCTTGCCGAAGCTTCTCCTGATACGTTTGCTTCTTCCGTCCATTTCTGACATAAAAGACTCCTCACGTATTACACAAAACATCGAGACGGCACTTGGCTCCTCATAAGTCTCATGCCGCCTTCATGAAAGACGCACAAAATCTCCGGCCCAATCCGGAGAGGGGTCCCGGGAAGCCTTGATTTCCTGTTTAAACCATCTCCCCGGAGACCCGCCGCCTATCACTTGATTTCTACAGTAGCGCCGGCTTCTTCCAACTGGGTCTTTATACCCTCTGCCTCATCTTTGGGAACAGCCTCTTTCACGGGGCCGGGTGCGCCGTCAACAAGGGCTTTGGCCTCTTTCAGCCCTAACCCGGTAATGGAGCGGACCACCTTGATCACCTGGATCTTCTTGTCGCCGACTCCCGTCAAAACTACGTCAAACTCGGTCTGCTCAACTGCTTCTTCCTGGGCCTGGGCAGACGGTGCTGCAGCCACAGCTACCGGAGCCGCCGCGCTCACGCCGAACTTCTCTTCCAGTTCCTTCACCAGCTCGGAAAGCTCTAGTACGGTCATATTGGAAATATATGCGATGACATCTTCTTTACTTATATTGCTTGCCATTCTTTCTAGACCTCCATTATTCGTGTCTTTCGTTTGTCTTTTTACTTTCCATCCATAAATGGCTATTTTTCACAATCTCGGCGTCAATCTGCGGGATCACTTGTGCGGCGTACTAGTATAGTATGCCTCCGTGTAATCCCTCGATTTTCTTGATCTTACAAAAAATATCTCATTTCTGAATCGGAAACTCACTCGTGCCCGAATTTTCAATTGATTGTATGGGCACTTTTCAGTTTTGTTCAGCCTTTTGCTGCTCGACGGCCTTCAGGACGTACAAGAGCTGGGATATGGTCCCGCTCAGTACTCTCACGAAACCAGCGGGAACCCCCTGCATGGCGGATAGTACCTGTGCCAGCAGGACTTCCCTGCCCGGCAGGGCAGCCAGGCGCTTAACGCCGTCTTCATCTATGAGCTTCCCTGAAATCTGGCCGCATTTTATTTTCAGTTGTTTAAAATCCTTTGCAAAATCCACGAGTGCCTTGGCAGGAGCGACAACATCATTGTAAGTGATGGCAAGGGCAGAAGGTCCGACCATTCCATCTTTCAACACTTCTGTTTCCGTCTCCACGCTGGCAATTCTCATCAGCCGATTCTTTACCACCTGCAGTTCGAGCTCAACCTTTCTGAGTTCTCCTCTCAAGCGATTCATATTCTCCACATTGAGACCCTGATAATCGACAAGAAAGGTACCCTTAGCTCCTCTTAACCGCTCCTTCAGGTCAGCCACAAACTGCTCTTTTTCATTCTTTTTCAAAGATTCACCTCCTCTCCATATGACCTTATTTAATGTCAAAAGCAGAGGCGATATAATTTTACCGTGAGATGGAAAGGTCCTTACCGCTGACAAAAAAACCCTTGAAGTGTTATCTTTCCAAAATGTTTTCTTGAGTCTCGGTAGGCACTTTCATCTTTAAGCCCGTCCCCCGGGAATCACGCTCCAGGTCAACGCGGCACCTACTGTCTTTGACCACTATCCAAGCCCGTCACAGCGTCGGGCAATGGTTGACTACAACTTTTCTTGATCAGGTATTAGAGAAATGTCAACTCAACAGATCCTTGACATATACCGGATCCACTTTTATTCCCGGGCCCATGGTACTTGATATGGCTATCCCCTTGAGATATGTCCCTTTGCTTGCGGGAGGTTTCAATTTCTGTATGGTTTCCATGAAAGCAGCGATATTCTGCAGGAGCTTTTCGAGTCCGAAAGAAATCTTGCCAACGGGGGCATGGACGATGCCGGCTTTCTCCACCTTGAAATCGATCTTCCCAGCCTTGACCTCCTTGACGGCCCTGCTTATATCAAAAGTGACCGTGCCAAGTTTGGCGTTCGGCATCATTCCCCGGGGGCCGAGGATTCGGCCCAGCTTTCCAACGGACGCCATCATATCAGGGGTGGCAATCGCTTTATCAAACTCAAGCCACCCTTGCTGAATTTTCTCAACCAGATCATCCGACCCGACAAAATCAGCCCCTGCCTCGGCGGCTTCTTTCTCTTTCTCACCCTTGGCAAAGACAGCCACACGAACGTCTTTGCCAATCCCATTCGGTAAAACCACTGTTCCCCGAACCATCTGATCGGCGTGACGTGGATCCACCCCCAGCCGAACCGCCACATCCACCGTCTCGTCAAACTTGACGAACGCAGAGCCAATGGCCATTTCGACCGCTTCTTCAAAATTGTATCTTTTCAGTCTGTCTAATTTTTCAGCGGCATCCCTGTATTTCTTGCCTTTCCTGCTCATGGTCAAGTACCCTTTCCTCTAGGATTCTGCAACAGTAATGCCCATGCTTCTGGCTGTTCCTTCTATGATTTTCATGGCGCCTTCCATGTCATGGGCATTCAGATCTTCAAACTTGATTTTCGCTATTTCCTCTATTTGACTCTTGCTCACTTCTGCAACCTTGGCACGGTTCGGTTCGCTCGAACCTTTGGCCACCTTCGCCGCCTGTTTCAAAAGGACTGAAGCGGGCGGTGTTTTCGTGATAAACGAAAATGACCTGTCAGCATAAATGGTAATAACAACGGGAATAATCGTTCCCTGCTGGTCCTGTGTTCGTGCATTAAATGCCTTGCAGAATTCAGCAATATTCACCCCGTGCTGGCCTAATGCCGGCCCGATGGGCGGTGAAGGGTTTGCCTGCGCTCCTTTCACCTGCAGCTTTACCGATCCAATTATTTTCTTCGCCATTTAGACCTCTTCTTTCTGGACTGGAAACCCGCTCGTGCCCAGCAAATCGCGCTTTCTATTGCCATGATTGTCAGATTCTCGGTTTAGATAGGCGCTGAACCTGAGCAGTTACGTTACACTTTGTTTACCTGAATAAATTCCAACTCCACGGGCGTAGCCCTTCCGAATATCATAATCAGCACCCGGAGTTTTTCTTTGTCGGGTTTCACTTCCTCAACAATACCGTTGAAATTACTGAAAGGTCCATCAACTACCCTTACTTCATCACCTTCTTCAAATTGATATCTCGGTTTGGGCTTGCTGACGCCTTCCTGCATCTGCTGTATTATTCTCTCGGCTTCCTCATCCGGAATGGGTGTGGGCTTCACTTCTCCGCCCACAAAGCCGGTTACCTTGGCCGTGTTCCGTACCGTGTGCCATGTGTCATCGTCCAAGTGCATCTGGACGAGAATGTACCCCGGGTAAAATTTTCTGGATGAAGTCTTCTTCTGACCCTGTCTCAGTTCAACCACCTGTTCAGTGGGAACAAGAACCTTCCCGAAACGCTCTTCCTGACCCAGGTTCTTGATCCGCTCTTCGAGTGTTTTTTTTACCTTGTTCTCGAATCCCGAATAGGTATGAACAATGTACCACTTTAATTCCACGCTTGCCCCTTATATGCCCTTCAATGATAGTGTCGCAGCGGAGGAGATGTTCATCATGGTCATCCAACGATATTCTTTATCAGTTTGATCAACCCGAAGTCAACCAGGCCCAGATATAATGCACAAAAAAGCGTCAGGAGGATGACCACTCCCGTTGTTGCCAGCAGTTCCTTTCGCGTCGGCCATTTAACCTTCTTGAGTTCTATTCTCGACTCTCGAAGAAATTGTCCGGCCTTTTGAGCGTATTGCCGAATCGAGCCTCCCTTGTCTTTCCTTTTTTCTGAGACTTTTTTTGGAAGGACCCTGGGGACTGCCGGTTTGGCGACGCTCTTCGCAACAGGATTTTTGTCTGTTGTCGCCTTTTGGTTCACCTCTGCACTGCCCGGCTGCGGCATTGTGTTTTTCTTCTTCGCGGAATTTTTGCTTTTCTTCTTCATCTCACCTCGAAACGATATCCTTGCAGCATTTCTATTTTACCAAGATCTCCCACCCCGTTCCACAAAAAATGGCAGGCCAGGAGGGATTCGAACCCCCAACACCCGGATTTGGAGTCCGGTGCTCTAGCCGTTAGAGCTACTGGCCTGCATTCCTTTCGTCCGCCTTCAGTTGCTGCAGAAGCGAACAGGAACTCGTGTGCAGCGTTCATAATTCGTTGCGAAGCTGACGGCGGTCCCTACTTGGTCTCCTTATGGAGTGTATGGCTCCTGCAAGTAGGGCAATATTTCTTGAACGCCAGCTTATCAGGCGTTTTGCGCTTGTTCTTTGTCGTAGTGTAATTCCTGTTCTTACATTGCTCACAGGCTAAAGTTACGATATCCCTCATAACTACCTCATTTCCTTTTACTCGATAATCTCGCTGATCACGCCGGCACCGACCGTCCTGCCCCCTTCACGAATCGCAAAACGCAGCTCCTTCTCCATCGCTATCGGCGTAATTAAATTCACTTCCATCGAAACATTGTCCCCGGGCATCACCATCTCTACTCCCTCAGGCAACGTCACTACCCCCGTCACGTCCGTCGTCCGAAAATAAAACTGCGGCCGGTACCCGTTGAAAAACGGCGTGTGCCTCCCGCCTTCCTCCTTCGTCAATACGTACGCTTCCGCCTTGAACTTCGTGTGCGGCGTTATCGACCCAGGCTTCGCTACCACCTGCCCACGCTGCACCTCGTCCCGCTTCGTCCCGCGCAGCAGTACCCCTATATTGTCCCCGGCCTGCCCCTGATCCAGTATCTTCCGGAACATCTCCACTCCCGTGCAGACCGTCTTCATCGTCTCCTTGATCCCTACTATCTCAACTTCCTCTCCTACCTTCACCACTCCACGCTCCACACGGCCAGTCACCACCGTCCCTCTCCCCGATATGCTGAATACATCCTCTATCGGCATCAAAAACGGCTTGTCCGTGTCCCGAACAGGCTCCGGTATGTACGAGTCCAATGCATCCATCAACTCAAATATCGGCTTCACTTCCTCCGAATCCGCATCTTCACTCTCCAGCGCCTTCAACGCACTCCCCCGGATAATCGGTATGTCATCACCCGGAAATTCATACTTCGTCAATAACTCCCGCAACTCCAGCTCAACAAGCTCTATCAGCTCTTCATCATCCACCATGTCACACTTGTTCAAAAATACCACTATGCTCGGAACTCCAACCTGACGCGCCAACAATATGTGCTCCCGCGTCTGCGGCATCGGTCCATCATCCGCTCCAACCACCAATATCGCTCCGTCCATCTGCGCCGCTCCCGTGATCATGTTCTTGATATAGTCCGCATGACCAGGACAGTCCACATGCGCATAATGCCGGTGCGCCGTCTCATATTCCACATGCGCCGTCGCTATCGTTATCCCACGCGCCTTCTCCTCAGGCGCCTTGTCTATCTCGTCAAACGGCACATAATCAGCCATCCCTTTCTTCTGTAAATGCTTCGTAATCGCCGCCGTCAACGTCGTCTTCCCATGGTCTATATGCCCTATCGTCCCCACGTTTACATGCGGCTTCGTCCTCTCAAATTTCTTCTTCGACATCT
>CAZONI010000034.1:0-35543 GCA_964581175.1 uncultured Desulfobacteraceae bacterium | reverse complement strand
TGTACGCCGATCTGGATGGACACCTGGACCTTCTGAACGACCCTTCCCATGGGGCTGTGATCCTCCGAAAAGGGACCCTTTTCCCCACCCGCGAGCCAGGTCTCGGCTTTGACCTGCAGTGAGTGAGGGCTCAAGAGCAGACTTGACCCTATTCCTTCTTCTCCAGTGCGGCGAGAACTTTTTCCGGGGTGATGGGCAGATCCATGCAACGGTAGCCGGTGGCCTCGTAAACGGCGTGTGCGACGGCCGGAGCCGTGGGAACAGCCAGACCCTCGCCCGCCTCCTTGGCGCCGAAAGGACCCTCGGGCTCATACGTCTCCACCTCCACGTATTCGCTGGGAGGCATGTCCTCGGCCGTCGGCATCTTATAGTCCAAAAAATTGGTATTCAAAGTGCGGCCCCCGTCCATGACGAATTGCTCGCAGAGGGTATAGCCTAGTCCCATCTGAATCGCACCCTCTAGCTGGCCCTCCACAGACATTTTGTTGATGGCCACGCCGCAGTCGTGCGCCGTGTACATCCGGTCCACCTTCACCAGTCCTGTTTCCTGGTCCACCGAAACCTCGGCCACCTGGGCCCCGAAGGAGAAGGCCGGGCTGACCAGTCCCTTGTTGCGCGGGGTATAAAAACCCCGGGCGGTGAGCGGCTCTCCCCGACGGCCCCGCAGCGCCTTGTACACGCACTCCGAGAAGGCCATACCCTTTTTCGGCCTGGCCTTGACGAAGACCCTGTCATCTCCGAATCCGATGTCGTGGATCTGATTCAGGTCCAGTTCGCTGAAGATGACGGGGATGAGCATCTCCTTGATCTTCCTGGCCGCATCGATAATGGCATTGCCGTTCATCAGGGTCACACGGCTGCCCCACGTACCCAGATCAGCCTTCGGCGTGGTGGCGGTGTCCATGGATATAAGCCTGATCTTGTCTATACCGATGCCCAGTTCTGCGGCCAAAATCTGGCGCAGGACCGTATCCGGCCCTTGCCCGATGTCGCAGGCCATGCAGGCCAGCTGTGCGGTACCGTCTTCAAAAACCGAGGCCTCCGCCGCCGCGAAGTTGTATTTGGTATCGAACCAGTTGAAGACACCCCCGGAGATGAAGCTGAAGCAGCCGATCCCCAGGCCTTTGCCCTCTTTCACGTTTTTGCGTTTTTCGTCCCAGCCGGATACCTTCCGCACCTTTTGCAGACTCTCCTTGAACCCACAGGAACTGACGGTGGCCACCTCGGGGATAACGTCTCCTTGTTCCATACCGTTGATCAACCTGATGTCGATCGGGTCTATGCCCAGCTTTTCAGCTGCGATGTTGAGCTGCGTCTCTGCCGCGTAAGCGGCCTGGGGCGCCCCGAACCCGCGCATAGCGCTCGCCGGGGGCTTATTGGTGTACACGTGCCGTCCGAAATACCGGTAGGCAGGAATGTTATAGAGCATGTTTCCAAAGGTGCCGCAGAGGAACGTGGCTGTGGGTCCCATGGCGTTGTAGGCGCCCCCGTCAAGCATGACCTGGAAATCTTTCGCCAGCAGCTTGCCTTCCTTTGAAAAGCCCGCCTTCGTATATATGGACATCCCGTGGCGGCGCCTGCCGACGGCCAGTTCCTCGTCGCGGGTCAGGGTGAACTTTACGGGGACTCCGAGCCTCAAGGCCATAAAAGCGGCGCAAAACTCCCAGGGCCGCAGTTCCATCTTGCCCCCGAAGCCGCCACCGACCTGCGTCTTCATGACCCGCACGTGGTTTTCGGGAATTCCGAGGGTGTGGGCCAGAAGGCACTGCACGATATACGGGACCTGCGTACTGGTATAAAGAGTAACCCGCCCCCCCTCGTCAGGCCTCGCAATCGAGGAGCAAGGCTCCAAATAGGCATGATTCACCGCATGCACCTTGAAGTTGTTCTCCAAGACCAGATAAGCCTTGTCGAACTGTGTCTCGATGTCGCCGTATTCGATCTTGCGGACCAGACTCACATTGCCCTCGCTCTCCTCGTGAATCAGAGGCGCACCCTCAGCCGTGGCGTCCTCAACCGTGAACAGGCCGGGCAGAGGCTCATATTCCACCTCGATAAGTTCCAGGGCCCTTCGGGCGATGTAGGGGTCGCGCGCAGCCACAGCAGCCACCTCGTCGCCCACAAATCGAACTTTGTCCAGAGCCAGCGGCAGTTCATCCTGACTGGAGGGCACCAAACGCCAGTTCCCGTATTTAATCCGGGGCGTGTCCGCCCCCGCAATAACGTCTCTCACTCCGGGCAGGGCCTTGGCCGCCGATGCGTCGATCCGTTTGATGCGGCCGTGGGGAATGGGACTCCTCAGTATGGCGCCGTAAAGCATCCCTGAAAACTTCAGATCATCCGTGTATACGGCCTGTCCCGTGACCTTGTGCCTGGCGTCAAGGCGCGGCAGGGAGGCTCCTATAATGGACGGATTTTTCATTAGATTCCTCCTTTTGCTCTCTCGATACACTCGCCCAGCACCCGCCGGGTCAAAACCTTCACCATTGCCGTGCGATAGGCCGCGGAAGCACGCACATCGTCGATTGGACAGCAACCGGCCGAACCGGCGGCTGCGGCGCGTCCGAAGAGATCCTCGGTGGGCTCCTGGCCCGCAAGCATCTCCTCGGCCTCGGAGCACCGTTGTGGGATGGGGGCCACAGCACCCTGGGCCAGCCGCGCACATTCGATCCGGCCTGAAGTGTCCAGGCTCAAAAAGCCGGCCACACCCACGGCCGCTATGTCCACCTTGCTCCTGGCGGAGAGCCTCATGTAGGAAGAACCGCTGCAGGGCGAAGGCGTGGGGACCCGGATGGCCTCGATGACCTCCGTGGGATCAATGCTTACCTCGCCCGGACCGGTGAAAAAATTGTCTATATCCACCTCTCGGCGACCACCTTTTTTCACGATAACCAGGCTTGCTTTGTATATCAGAAGCGGAGGCGCGGTGTCGGCGCTGGGCGCGGCGTTGGCCAAATTGCCCGCTACGGTGCCCATGTTGCGTATCTGCGTAGTGGCCATTACCGAACAGGCATAGGCGAGGCCCGGATAGTGCTTCTGCACATCGGGAAATTCACCTACATCCGTAATGCGTACTCCTCCCCCGATCACCAGACCTTCATCCTCTCGAAACTCTATGCGGTTCAAACCAGCTACCCGGTTAATGCTGACCAGGTGCCCAACCTTCAGGGCGCCTGCGCGCATCTTGGGCAGAATATCGGTGCCTCCTGCAAGGACCTTCGCATCGCCGCGATGTTGGGACAACAGGTCCAGAACCTCATCCAGCGCAGTGGGCTGGTGCACCTTCAAGCTGAGATCGGTCATGGCTGCTCCCCCTTGTCCGGCCCGGCGGCCAGATTCCCCGCGGCCGCATCGATGGCCTCGACAATTTTGGTGTATCCCGTACAACGGCACAGGTTGCCCGAAAGAGCATGACGGATCTCCTGCTCGCTGGGGCTCGGGTTTTTATCCAGGAGGTTCTTGGCACTCATGATCATGCCCGAAGTGCAGAAGCCGCACTGTACGGCGCCGTGCTCCACAAAGGCCTCCTGAATGGGGTGCAGGTTCTGAAGCGATGCGGCCAGGCCTTCAATGGTCGTTATCTCACGGTGCTGCGCCTCAACGGCCAGGGTCATGCAGGAAGCGACCGACCTTCCGTCGATTAAGACCGTACAGGCGCCGCAGTCTCCCTGGTTGCAGCCGATTTTTGTTCCCGTAAGCCCGAGGTCCTCGCGAAGGACCTCGGCCAGGCTGCGGGACGGTTCCACCGCCACTTCGTAACGGTCTCCGTTCACTGTGAGCTCTATGATTTGCTTAGCCACCTCTAGCCTCCCTCATTTGAAAATTGGTTCAAAAAATCTCTTAAACAGCGTGATCTCTCATGCCGAGAATATCCTGAAGAACTCCGGAAAAACCGATGTTCCTCCGCCGGCCCTATTTCGGGAGATCATCCGGAGATTCCCAATCCTTCATATTGTGCATCCACGGCGCTCTCTCCACAAAAACATCATGGGCCAGAGGAACCGGCGGGTGCGACATCCATTTTGGATCGAACTCATTTTTCACCTTAAGAAGAAATTCATGGTAATTGGGTCCGTACTTCGGCCCCGTAAGATAGAGGGGCTGATGGGGGCCCAGCAACGAGGTGTAATAACGGTTCTTGATATTCATCTTGGATGTATCAACGTAAAACTGATCCACGGGATTCGTGTCGCCATCGGGATCCCAGTAGATGAGGAACTCCGAGTAACCCTGATGACCCAGCTCAAAGCTCTGGAACCAACCCGGATCACCATAATCCGGCATCAGCGGAGGAGTGTATTTCTTTTTCAGGTCCGCATAGGACTGGCCGTGTTCCGTCGACTGGGAAAGGGTTTCAATGACGTAATCGAGAGACACATAGCCCCCGCACATGAGCCACATACCGGCCGAATCGGCGTTCTTGATCCAGGACTCGTCGGTCGGCTTGGTTCGCCGCGCCACACCTCCCAACTCGCCCATGATGTCCATGAGGACACGTTCGTCATAGGCCATCTGCTCTTCCGACGTATAGCCGATGAGAAGGACGCGGACAATAAAGAAGTTGGCGATGCTCTCTTCGTTTTCCTTTCTCCAGATATCCCAGAAATCCTCCTTGCTCTCCGCTTTGGCAATGGCTCGCCAGAAGAGGGGCACCTTGGTGACCGCGCCGCCGATCTCGGCATGACCGATCTCCCTCATGGCCTTCACCTGCGCCTCCTTGGAAGGAACGGTGAAGTTTATCCACTTGATTCGCTTTTCCGGAAGGTTCAGAGCCGTGTTCGGTGAAATTCCGGTGGGCTCCAAACGCTCGGGCTGGAAAGGAAGGGTCTTGATGGCCATCCGGGTCACGATTCCCAAACAACCCCGCAGGCCGGTATACCCCCGCAAAAGGCCCCTCAGGTCCGGGCCGGGCCCTTCTCCCCAGAAGGGGTCTTCTCCTTCTGCGAGCGAACCCAGTCGGAGAATTTCTCCATCCGGCATTACCACTTCAGTACCGAGGATGCGCCTGTGAGGCAGCCCGATCCGATGGCTCAAGGGAGACCAGCCGTCGCCGATGAGGTTGGCGACGGCGGAGGCCTGTGCCCCCCCGCCTCCGATCACCACGTAGGCCCCGTGCTTCATGCATTCTTCCTGTATGGGAGAATAAATCATACCCGGCCCGACCTCGACGTAAAAGTGTTTCTCATCAAGAATGAAGTCATTCATACGCTTGAGATCGATGAGCAGGGCATTTTCCACGTGAGGATGGGAACGAGGGCCGTAAAATCCGGTGCTGTAGGGTACGTAGGGGATGTCCTTGCGGTAGCAGACCTTCACGATCTTCTGAACCTCCTCCGTCGTCCTGGGCATGATCACGCACCCGGGCACCCTGGTCATGACCCGTTCATATCCCAGGCCGTTCTCGTATCCACCGGGCCCGCTTCTGTAACTCTCGCAAATCACCGGATCGTCGGAAATATATTCCCGGCCTACAACGGCCTCCAATACCTTATAGATTTCTTTTGATATCGCCATGAGTTACCTCCTATCAGCTAACCTTCGATGGATGCGCAGATGACTTCCGAGATATCAAGGACCTGCACATGGGTATTACCGGCTTTGACGGCCTGAGAGAAATTGTTTTTGCACCAGGGGCAGGCCGACACGAGGGTCTCGGCTCCTATCTCCTTGACTTCTTCGAGCCGGTGAGCCGCCGCCCATCCGGCGAACTCCGGAAAGGCCTCCTGGGTCCCCCTGCCTGCGCCGCAGCAGAATGCGTTTTCTCTCATCCTCGGCATTTCAATAAGCTCGAGGCCGGGGATGGCTTTCAGGATGTCTCTGGGCTGGGAATATACGCCGTTGGCTCCACGCCTCCGTTGAAGTCTCGGCTCTACGCACCCCATCCACCCTCTTTTCCCTTCGTAGGGCGTCCAGGGTTCACTCAGACGGCCCAGACTGCAAGAGTCGTGATACGTCACCCGGCCTTCGAACGGTTTATTCATACTCAGGTCACCTTCTTCCATCTTCTCTTTCACAAATTCCACGAGATGGACGACCTTGAAGCCTAAGTCGTCCGTGGAAATGTTCAGAAGTTTTGGATAATCGACTTTCCACATACGGTAGCCCTCGGCACAGCTGGTGAGCAGGATCTTGGCGCCTGACTTCCGTACTTCCGCCACGTTTCTTTCGGCCAAGGCCTTTGCCTCGTCGAACATACCTGCGGAAAAGACCGCATTTCCGCAACACCATTCGTCCTTCATCAGCATAAATTCGGTTCCGCTGGCCTTGAGTATCTTTGCAGTGGATTGGGCGATCTCCTTGCTGACATATGAAGCGTTACAGCCTGCGAAGTACATCAGGTCCGCCTGTCTCGCGGGGACCATCCCCTGCGGCAGCCATTGGGTCCGCTTTTCGTGAGAAGCGCCGTACATATTATGATGGCGGGCGATGTTGTCGGCGATCTTTTTGTGGGCGGGCATCGGACCGACGCCGTCTTTGACGGCCTTGACCCTGAGAGATTCGAGCGCCAGCCCGATTTCCAGGTCCAGATTCCGTTTACACCCTACATCGCAGGCTCCGCAAAGCGTGCAGGCATACATGACTTCAAGTGCCTTGTCGTTCCAGTCGAGCCGGCCCTCGGCCATGGCATGACCGATTCTCATTTTGCCGTATGCCCCGTATGCGTCAAACTCATATCTGGCCGCACTGGGACACCTGGTCATGAATTTCGGACCCGGCATGTAGGTATGATCCACCCAGGTGCACCCTTTGCACTTGATACAGCGGCTCATATCGTAAACGAAGTTTTCCATATCCGTTATGTCGAGTTTGAACTCCGCTCTCGGCTTGTAGTATCTCACTGCAGGTTCATTCGCCATTATTACACCCTCCTTAGAAGCACAGGTTCCCTGGATTCATAATGTTGTTCGGGTCAAAAACCCTTTTCAGCCTCTTCAGGTGGCCGGCATAGGAAGCCGCCCTCTCATACACGATGGAAGCCAACTCGCCGTAGGGTCTGGTAAAGACAGCCCCCTCATTCAGGAGCATGATCGCAGCCTCTCTATAGAGCGTACGAATCTTCTCTATTTCCACCCTGTTTCCAGGATCATAGAAAAAGCTGAATTCAGGCCTGCAGGCCCGGTTGTGCTCAATCGGCTGAATATAGATACCGATGTCTCCGACAGGGTAACCGTGACGCGCAGCCAACTCCTCCACCAGGCTGACGTAATAAGTCGCATTCAATGGCCGGGCGTGGAAAAACAGGCTTTGACAGGCACCCTTCACACGGCTTTTCCAGTGGGGCAGACCGACCGGCCACGGGTTGCGCAGCACGGATAGCATTTTACTTCTCAGCCCCGGGAACCCTGGAAGAGTCTCCCCCAGGCGCATATCGGAAAACTCTTTCTTGATAACCTCCGCCAGGAAATTCTGCTCGTAGGCGATCTTTTCTTCCGGGCGCCTCAAGAGACCGCTGACTACAAGCACTAGCGTCCATGGAGGAAGGGAGGCCTTGAGCGTTTCAAAATCATCGGGCCATTCTTCAGCCAGGATTGCGGCCAGATCCACATTGTTCAGGAGCACCACCTCCTGCCCGATCCTGCGAGGCAGAATTCGATACAGAAAATTGGTCACATAATCCAAGTCGTCAATCGGAGCAAAAAGGATCTTGTCAATCCTTGGAATGGATTCCATCTTGAGATTGGCCCAGGTGACTACGCCCATTGTCCCTTGAGCGCACTGGAAAAACCGGTAGAAATCCAGCCCCGGCCCCGAAGGATTGCCTCCTCTTGATTTTGAATCGGGGTAGCCGTTAACGCTGGCAGACCCCATTCTGAAAATCTCACCCGTGGGCCATACCACCTCCATGGCCTCGAGTGGTTCCCCGTAATCGTATACCTGATTGGTGGGTTCTTCACGTTCCAGAAAGTCTGTGAGCACGGAGCGTTCGCCCGGCGGCGTGAGAGGCATGATTACCCTATATCCCTCCTTTTTCAGTTCCCTGGTCAGCTTATCCCAGGTAACGCCGGCCTCGAACCTGACCCGACGGTTGTCCGGGTCGATTTCAAGGATCCTGTCCATCCTCGACATATCCATGACTACGCCACCTTCTTTTGGAAGGGTAGCTCCGTAAAAATGGACCCTTGAACTGCACGGCACCACAGGAATTTTGTTCTCGTTACAGAACTTGACAACTCCCTGAACATCATCGGAACTATCCGGTCTGACAACGAAATTTGGCGCTCCAGCAGGCGAGTAGCTGAAATCCACGGCATAGGCCTGCAACTGATCAGGTTCATCGGAGAAATTTTCCACCCCGACAACTTCGGACAATTTTGCTTTAACGTCCACGGCTACCTCCATCACTTTATTGAAGTGCTCTGATGTTTTCTCTCCAAGGCTCCTTTGGTCCGGAAAAGAACAATTGACAATATATAGATAGTCAATATATTAACTAAATGTGCCTGTCAAGAATTTTTACCTTTTGGAGAGTGTTGTGGATATGAAAAGATATGTGAGCGATCTGAGCACGAATGAAAAAGTGCTTATGGCAATGGTGCGGGCTGCGGAAATCTTCAAAAGAACCCACAGTACTATTTTCAGGAACTACGGTCTGTCTTTTCCCCAGTACAATGTACTCAGAGTACTTGATGCGTCCCGGAACGGCAGGAACAGTATTTCCGAAGTGAGCAGGATAATGCTGGTTCCCGGCGCTAACATGACCGGAATAGCCAAGCGGTTGGAAAGAGACGGGTTCCTGGTCAGAAAATCGGACCCCAGTGATGAACGGGTAACCATCCTTGAAATCACCCCAAAGGGGAAAAGAACCCTCAAGAGCATAGAGCCGGAAAACGAGAGAAGCTCTGAGTTCATGCTAAAGGGCATTACCGAAGAGGCCAGGATGGAACTCCTGGATAAGCTGAGAAAACTCATCAGGAATAATATGGCTTCACCAAAGCAGTAAGCCCTGATCCACTATCAAGGCATCATCTGCTGCGTTGCCTGCGCTCGCTCCTCCTTGCCACGTATTGTTTGTACGTCTCAGTCGTCGCTCCTTGGCGCCCCCGCCGGAAACGGGATCTTCGACTTGCATCAGACAGCTTGCTGGTGACCGGAAATTTTGCCAAATCACCCAGTGAACCTCATGATGCGAGGATTGGATGGTCGATTTGGGTAAGCGTCCCAGGTTGACAGTACGTCTCCTCCCGCAGAGAGGGAGGAGAATCACTCACATGAAGATGACCTCCATTAGACGACACGTCTTGTAATACCAGATATCGGTCATATATTTTTGCTGTGTGAGGATAGACCTTCTTTCTGAGTGCCCGATCAGGCAGATTAGCGTCACGGGAGAAACGACAATGCCTTCCTCGATCAAGAAAATAAATCACTTCCATCAAGCCTTGATGGCCTGGCTTCTCCGGGCAGTGGAAGACTATATGCACGTGGTATATGGGCAACGCAAACGTGCCGTGTTCCATGACCTGCCCGCAACCATCGTGGAAATCGGACCGGGAACCGGCGCGAATATGCGTTATTACTCACCCGGCACCCGGGTCATTGCCGTGGAGCCCAATCCGGCCATGCATCCCTATTTGCGCAAAGCGGCCCGGCGTTACGGCCTGCTGTTGGACCTTCGGAACACAAAAGGCGAACACCTGGATCTGGACACGGAGAGCACAGAGGTGGTGGTCAGTACCCTGGTGCTCTGCTCTGTCGATGATCCGGGCCAGGTGGTTTCTGAAGTCCGGCGGGTTCTCAAACCAGGCGGCCGTTTCATTTATCTCGAACACGTGGCCGCCATGACGGATACGGCCCTCGCCCGGATGCAAAATGTCCTGCATCGGCTCTGGCTCCTCCTTTTTGACGGTTGCCGCCTCAACCGTCATACCTGGGCCACCATCAACACGGCTGGTTTCCGGCAGGTCGACATGGATTGTTTCATGCTTAAATCAACATGGGTACCGGTATCCCCCCATATTTTCGGGGTGGCCGTGAAGTAGAAGCTGTACGGTTCCGGCCCGAAGCTCAGTTTCTCATTCGGACTTCTCCGGTCGTCATGCCGGACTTGATAAGCCCGCCCCGTACTTGATACAGGGGCATCCAGAAATCCCAATCCCGGTAATCGCTGGATTCCGGCTTCCACCGGAATGACAAGTCGCTTCGCGACAGCCCAAGTCTTTCTTCGCCTGAAGGCAACGGATTTCCGCCATCACTGAAACAGACACTGAGGCAGAAGCATTCGCTGTCAGGACAATACCCTGTTTTTGGGCATAAAATACATGGTGCAGCGTATTCCCTTATAAAAATCGAATAGATATTCAAAAAGAATGTGAAGAATCTGTCGGCACCAGCCAGCCGACTGCCTGCACAGGCTGGCCCCATGGGCCTCGCCCAGTGCGGAGGCGAACAGGGCGGACTTTTTCAAGGGAGAGAGGGAAGGAGCCATGATTTCGCTCAACGTGAATGGAAAAAGGCATGACATCGATGCACCCCCGGAAACTCCTCTTCTGTGGGTGATCCGGGAAAACCTCGGCCTGAGGGGGACCAAGTTCGGCTGCGGGAAATCGCTCTGCGGCGCATGTACGGTGCACGTGGATGGGAAGGCGATCCGCTCCTGCGTTACGCCGCTTTCATCCGTCTCCGGCAAGAAGATCGTCACCATCGAAGGTCTTTCGCCCGACGGCAACCATCCTGTGCAGCAAACCTGGATCGCCGAGGACGTCCCCCAGTGCGGATACTGTCATTCGGGACAGATTATGGCCGCGGCGGCGCTCCTGGCCGAAAACCCCAGCCCCAGCGATGCAGAGATAAACAAGGCCATGGCCGGAAACATCTGTCGGTGCGGGACCTATCAGCGCATCCGGCGGGCAATTCATCGTGCAGGGCAGATGATGGCCGAAGGAGGGATCAAGGGAAAGGCGGGGCCCCCCGAATCCCAATCCGCCGGAACCTTTGCCCTCAACGATTTCGTCCACATCGGCGCCGACGACGTGATCACGCTGATCATCAACAAATCGGAAATGGGACAGGGGGTCTACACCTCCCTGCCCATGCTCGTGGCCGAGGAACTCGAATGCGATTGGGACATGATACGCGTGGAGCCGGCGCCCGTGGTTCCGGTTTACAATCACACCGTTATGGGCATCCAGCTGACCGGAGGCAGTTCCAGCGTTTCCAGCGAGTGGGAAAGGATGCGAAGGATCGGCGCCGCCGCCCGGGAGATGTTGGCAGCCGCCGCGGCCGACATCTGGAAGGTGAATCGAAAAAGCTGCCGAGCCGAAAACGGCAGGATCATCCACACGAGCGGAAAAACCCTTTCCTATGGGCATCTGGCCGCGAAGGCCTCAAAGATGCAGCCTCCCCGGGATATCCCCTTGAAGGACCCCTCCTCATTCAAAATCGTGGGCAAGCCGAGACGGCGTCTCGATACTGCCGAAAAGGTGGCCGGGAAGGCGATCTTCGGCCTGGATGCAGACATTCCCGGTGCCCTTATCGCCTTGGTCGCCCGTCCCCCGGTCTTTGGCGGAAAGGTAAAGGAAGTTGAGGACAAGGAAGCCGAATCCATGCCCGGCGTCAAGGCGATCGTTCGGATCGATTCCGGGGTAGCGGTGGTAGCGGAGAGTTTCTGGTCGGCAAAAGAGGCACGGGAAAAGCTGGAGATCACCTGGGACGAAGGGCCCCTTGCCGGACTCTCGACACCCGGGATGCGACAGGAATATTCGGACCTGGCGGGAACCCCGGGTGTCGTGGCCATGGAAAGAGGGACTCCTGATGAGACTCTGGAGCGTGCGGCCGTGCGGATAGACGCGGACTATGAGGTCCCCTACCTCGCCCATGCCCCGATGGAGCCCCTGAATTGTCTCGTGGATTTGCGCTCCGACAGCTGCGAGATCTGGACGGGCACCCAGTTTCAAACAGTGGACCGAAATGCCGCGGCCCGTGAGGCAGGACTGAGGGAAGAGGCGGTCAAGATCCACACCACATTCCTGGGCGGCGGCTTCGGTCGCCGCGCCAACCCCCAATCCGATTTTGTGGTGGAGGCTGTCCAGGTGGCCAAAGCGGTCAAAAAGCCGGTGAAGGTCGTCTGGACCCGGGAGGACGACATCAAAGGCGGGTACTACCGGCCCATGTGGTATGACCGGCTCGCCGCAGGTCTTGACCAAAAGGGCAACCTGATTGCCTGGAAGCACAGGATCATCGGTCAGTCGATCATCCGGGGCTCTCCCTTCGAGCAGTTCCTAGTGGCCGAAAACGGCATCGACGGAACGTCCGTGGAAGGGGCACAGGACACCCCCTACGAGATCCCGAACCTCCTGGTGGACCTCCACAGCCCCGAAATAGGTGTGCCGGTCCAGTGGTGGCGGTCGGTGGGACACTCCCACACCGCCTTTGTGGTGGAGAGTTTCATGGACGAGGCCGCCTATCGGGCCCGTAAAGATCCGTATGAATTCCGCAGAAAGCTTCTCGCCAATCATCCGCGTCATCGCCGGGTGCTGGAACTTGCTGCGGAAAAGGCCGGGTGGAGCGTGCCGGCACCTGAAGGCAAGGGCCGGGGAATCGCCCTGCACGAGTCCTTCGGCAGTATTGTCGCAGAAGCGGCCGAAGTATCGGTGAGCTCCGAGGGGAAGCCTCGCGTTCATAAGGTCGTATGCGCCATCGACTGCGGGAGCGTGGTAAACCCCGCAACCGTTGAAGCTCAGATGGAGTCAGGCATTGTCTTCGGTCTTTCCGCCGCCCTTTACGGCGCTGTTACCTTTAAAGACGGCCGCGTGGAACAGAGCAATTTCAACGACTATCCGGTCCTGCGAACCGGGGAAATGCCGGTCATAGAAGTGCATATCGTCCCCAGCAGAGAAGCACCCGGAGGTGTCGGAGAACCCGGGACCCCTCCCATCGCCCCAGCAGTGACCAACGCCCTCTTTGCACTCACGGGAAAAAGGATCAGGCATCTGCCCATTGATCCTGAGGCATTGAAAATGTAAAGCCGAATAAGCCTCCTCCCTCAGAGCGGGAGGCATCGAGGACTTGTCGGAGGATGCTCAGGGAGAAAGCCATTTCTTCCGTTCCGAGGCTCAGGGAAAGGCTTCTTCCCTGAGCACCATGCCCTTTTAAATCCCGGATCTGGAGAACCTATCCGAGTCTTCCACCAGAGGTGGAGGGCTGGGCCACGACGATTAGAGATTTTTTTTGCGAATGACCCCAACATATAGCGTTTTTTGTTTGACAAACCACAATCTATTTGATATAGTACTTTCCAAACAATAAAATCCGGCCGGTGCAGCGGTCGGGTTCATCTGAGTTCATCAGGCAGAGCTGAGGAAGAAGACAGCCGTCGTCGAGACCATCAGGAAAAGGAAACAGGCCGGTCTCGATGACATTAACCGTTAACCCCTAACCGCCCTGCCTGCCGCCCGCAGGCAGGGCACATTTTTTCTGCCCGCCTTCTTATAGCAGACTTCTTCCACAGAAACCACTCAAATTTCAGTGTTCCTGCCGAGGCATGCGGTGCACGATCCTCAAATACCTCGTTCCAGGTCCAAAAATACGCTTTTCACCTGATATCCATCACCCGGCCTCTCCTCATAGAATTGAAGAAAACGAATTCATGGAGGCTTGCGGACTGTCGGCAGGGAAAATCCTGTATAGCCTGCGAGTGCGGAGGGAGGCAGCAAGACTGATTTCCCGCGCCGCGGCTAACCGGCAACGGTGTATATTCTGATCTCGGGAGCGGCATCCAGAAGTGGTTTAAGGTTTTTCACCACATCTTGATTGAAGAGATCGCTTTTTAGGTACGCCTGAGCATTGTCCGCGTTATCGAAACCATGAAGCACCTGCACGTCGTCATCCCTGACGAGCAGAGCTTTTGTCTCGGCGCCCTTGATCTCCTGAAGGAAAGGCAGTCGATAGTCCTTGTAGACGCCTGCGGCGGCGGCCCGGTTTTTTTCACTGATTTTGAGGGTAATTTCCAGGTAAGCACTCATTTGTCACTCCTCTCTTTCATGGTTTATTTTACATGGATGATAGGATGTTCAGGACTGCCGGGTGAATGGGGTCAGGACTGTATTTTCCGATGCTTGTCCACGTAGGCACGTGGCCAAGCATCGGAAAATTTCACAACCCCTGACGAGGAGGTGTCCATCATGGTCAAAGTTGCATTATTCGTACGTCTGGAAGCAAAACCAGGCAAGGAAGCAGAGGTCGAACGCTTTCTGTTGGACGGTCTCCCGTTCGTCCAACAGGAGCCTGCCACAACCGCGTGGTTCGGAATCCGCCTCGGTCCCTCAACCTTCGGTATTTTCGATGCGTTTCCGGACGAGCAAGGACGGCAGGCGCACCTCGCGGGCAAAGTGGCCGCCGCACTGATGGAGAAAGCAGCGGAGCTATTCGTGAAGCCGCCCGCGATTGAGAAAATCGATGTGCTTGCGGCCAAGCTGCCGAAGTGAAAGTCCCGGGGTGCGAGCTTACAAGCGGGTGTTTACCGCATTCACATGAGGTTTTTCCCGATCTTCCATGCCGGGCCGATCTCCCGTCCCAGCGCGACATACTTTCGATCCGGCATGAGGAGCAAAAGGGGGTTGATTTTTTTCAGGTCGGGCACACCCTCCGTTAGACAGGCTTCATCGCAGTAGGTCGCGACGATCTCCCCAATGAAGAGTTGATTTTTCGGCAGTTCAACGGTCCGGATCAACCTGCACTCGAAGCTGACGGGACATTCCCCGATCATCGGCGCCGTTTCAAGTTTACCGTAGAAGGTCTCGAACAGGCCCGATTTGTCCACCTTGCTGCCTGAGACGAGGCCGCAATAATCCGTGACCTCGGCCATCTCCGCCGAAGGTATGTTGAGGCTGAAGGTCTGGTTCTCTCGGATGCCGGAGTTCGTGTAGTGGGCCTTGCCCATTGCGACAGCAAGATAAGGAGGGTCTGTATTGACCATGCTGAACCATGCCACCGTGAGGTAGTTGGGTTTTCCCGCCACGTTCGCCCCCACCAGAGAACAGGGCATCGGATAATAAACACGACCCTTGCCGATTTCAATCTTTCCCATATCATCCTTTCAGAGGGAGTATCGGATTTGATTCGTACTCTCAAGTTTTCAAACAGATACTCCCCGTGCGGTTCGTGTGAGAAGCCGTTTAGAGATTCAGCATCCCGGGACCTTTCACCGACCCGGCTTTGTAATAGCTCTTCCCCACTGCGCCGCAGACAGGGCACCGTTCCGGAGGCTCATTGGCTGCGGTATGACCACAGCCCGGACAGATGTAGTAATCCCGCACCGGGAAATCGTCCAGGTTTTCCAGTGCCTCATGGAACAGGGCGTGATGCACCTTTTCCACTTCCATGGCATGGGAAAGGGTGATCTCTGCCGCCCTCATCTTTTCCTCTTTGGCCTTTGCCACCATCTCAGGATACATGCTTTTGAACTCGTGCATTTCTCCGGCGATGGCCGTTTTCAGATTGTCCTCAGTACCTTTTATTTCCTTTAGGTTGCTGAGATGCCTGAGCGCATGGATGGTTTCCGCCTCCGCAACGGCCATAAAGAGTTTATAGACCCCTTCCCGGTATTCATCCGCCGCCTTTTGGGCGAAGGCAAGGTATCTTCGATTGGCCTGGGACTCACCGGCAAACGCCGCCTTCAAGTTCTTTTCGGTTTCCGACATTGTTCATTCTCCTTTTTTGGTGTGATTTCGATGACCGCCGTAAAATTATATTGAACAACATGGGTAACCGGCATTGAATAGGTTGAATCATTTATTTTGCGATCTCGAGGAGTGTATTTCCGAACTCACTGTGAAGGTTGGGATACCCACCCGATCCCGGTATTTGAGACGTCTGAAAGGATTCCGCAGCCGGGCCGATCTCCTTTAATCCGGATTTACGGCTTCCTTGCATTGGCGACAGCGTCTTGCTCCCCGAAAGAGCTGTTCTCCGCAATTGGGACATTGGTAGCGTCTTTCCTCGGCGTCAACCCATTTTTCCGTTCCCATCTCTCGCCGTTGCGGCACAGCCCGCAAAATTACCTGCCGGCCCGTTGGGACAGGGAAATTATCAATGTGCTCGCAGGGAAATGCGTCGCATTGGTGACACCCTTCATAACCTTTCTCACTGGTACAGGACCTGATCGCGCAGGTAGTGCAGTAGCCGAACACATCACTCGATAAACAGCCTTCACACCGTATCTCCTCGGGAGAGACCCCATAGACAGGGGCCAACCGTTCCTTGAACTTTTGGTTATCGTCACTATGGGCTATCATAATCGCACACACCCCGCAGTAAAGACCGCAAGGAGCCAGCAATTCCTTTTTGATTTCCATGTCATTCCTCCTTTATTTCGATGAACCCTTATGTTCTCTGCCCTTATCAAGTCAACCAGGCTTTCAGGGCTTGCTTGGTTTGCAGATGCTTCTCTTGCCACTTACTCCTTTAGACAAAAAGGAAGGCGGATATGTGACATGAAAAGTTGATCAAGAAGCTTCCTTCGCCTGGTTTCTGAATTGACTGTGGTACAGGCGATGGTAGACACCCTCCCTGGCAAGGAGTTCCTCATGGGTTCCCTGCTCCATCAGCCTGCCTTTCTCGATCACGATTACCTGATCGGCGCCGGAAATGGTTGAAAGCCGGTGAGCAATAACGAAGCTCGTGCGTCCCCGCATCAATTCATTGAGCGCCTTCTGGATGGACAGCTCGGTACGGGTGTCGACAGAGCTCGTCGCCTCGTCCAGAATGAGGATGGCCGGATCGGCCAATACGGCCCGGGCGATCGACAGGAGCTGGCGCTGCCCCTCGGAAAGGCTCGCACCCCGTTCCGAGAGAATTGTGTTGTAGCCCTGCGGCAGCCGGCGGGTGAATCCGTCCGCATGGGCCAACCGCGCTGCAGAGACAACTTCCTCATCGGTGGCAGTGAGACGACCGTAGCGGATGTTCTCCAGTACGGATTCGCTGAAAAAAAACGACTGCTGAAGGACCACACCAAGCTGCCGCCGCAGGCTGTCCCGGGACACGGTACGTATGTCAATTCCGCCGAACAGGATTCGCCCCTCGTCTATATCATAGAAGCGGGAAAGGAGGTTGACGAGGGTCGTTTTTCCCGCCCCGGTATGTCCCACGAGGGCGATCCGTTCTCCGGATCGGGCATGGACGGAGATGTCTTTCAGCACGGGAACGCCGGGCACATAGGAGAAGGTCACGTGTTCGAGTTTGACTTCTCCGGACACCCTGGATAGTTCCACCGCCTGCGGTACATCGCTCTGGCTGGGGATCGTATCCAGGATCTCAAAAATTCTCTCGGCCCCGGCCAGCGCCCTCTGGACCTGGTTGTATAGATTGCCGAGCTGGCGAAGCGGTTCTGCGAAGCGCCGCGAGTAAGAGATGAACGCGGCGATCGTCCCGATCGACACCGCCCCCCGAATCGCCAGCCATCCGCCAAGGCCGCAAAGAATCGCGATATTCAGGTTTGACAGGATGCCCATCATCGGCATCACCACCAGGGCCAGCGTCATCGCTCGAACCCCGGTCAAACGGACTTCTTCGTTCGCCCGGTCGAAATGTGTGAGGACGCTTTCCTCCTGCCCGAATGCCAGCACTATCCGCTGCCCGCTGTAGGTCTCTTCGAGCACCGCGTTCAGTGCCCCCAAGCGGGCCTGGTAACTCCGGAATACATTGCGCGTTTTTCTTCCCACCGTACCCACGAGGCCGATCATCAACGGGAAGGCAACCATTGACCCAAGGGCCAGCCAGGGGCTCAGGATGAAAATGACGAACAGGATGCCCACCAGGGTCAGAACCCCGGTGAACAGCTGAGCCGCGTTGTTCGTAAGCACCTGGCTGATCGCGTCCATGTCGTTTGTCAGCCGGCTCATGAGTTCCCCCTGAGCCCTGGCATCGAAGAACCTGAGCGATAGCGTTTCCATGTGGTTGAAGAGGTCCGAACGTAGCGTCCGCATCGCCTTTTGAGACACTCTGACCGTCAGGATTCCCTGGATCAGCTGCGCCACGGCAGACAATACATAGGCGGCCGCCATGAGGAGAACCGGTAATAAAAGGGCCCTCAGGTTTCCTTTGGCAAGTTGGTCGATGGCCCGGCCCAGCAGGTAGGGTGCGGCAAGGGCCAGCGCCGTTCCGAGGGCGGCGATCAAGGCTATCACGACCAGACCGCCTCGATGCGGACGCAGATAGTGCATCAGGCGGCGAAGCGCACCCCGAACATCTTTAGGGCGCTCGATGGTCCGGCCCTGGGGGCCGCCCGTTCCGCCGGGGCCCGGCGTCCCGGTCATCGTCACCGGGGCACTCTGCCTCGTCTGCCCGTCAGCCATGGTCTCCCGCCTCGCCGTCCGGCGGCTCACCGAGTTGAGAGCGATAAATGTCGCGATACATGGTATTCGAGGCGAGCAGCTGCCGGTGGGTACCGACAGCGTTGATCCGCCCCTGGTCAAGCAAAAGGATCCTGTCGGCCAGGAGTACGGTGCTGATCCGCTGCGCCACGATAAAGCGGGTCGTAGCGTTTTTCGAATCAGCGATCAACCGGTCGAGAGCTTCCTGGAGCCGGACTTCCGTCTCTATATCCAGGGCGCTCGTCGAATCGTCCAGGATGAGGACCTTGGGTTTCACAAGCAGCGCCCGGGCAATCGCGATCCTTTGACGCTGTCCCCCGGAAAGCGTCACCCCCCGTTGGCCGATAACGGTATCGTACCCCTTGGGCAGCTCGGCGATGAATTCATCAGCCTGAGCTGCCCGCGCCGCAGCCATGACTTCCTCATCGGTGGCGGCCGCCTGTCCATAGCGGATGTTGTCGCGCACGGTGCCGCTGAAAAGGACAGCTTCCTGGAGCGCCACCCCAATCGCGCTTCGCAGCAAGTGAATATCCAGATCCCGCACGTCGATGCCGTCGAAGGTGATCCGGCCGGATGTCACATCGTAGAAGCGGGGGATGAGGTGAATCAGGGTCGATTTTCCGGAACCTGTGGCACCCAGGATCGCGACGGTCTCCCCGGGTTCGGCCGAGAAGGAAACATCCGACAGCACCGGTTCTGTGCTGTTCCCCCGGTAGCTGAAGGAGACATTCTCAAAAACAATTCGCCCCTTGGGATGCGCAAACGTTGCTGCCTGGCGGGGTTTCCCCACTTCCGGCTCGGCGTCCAGGACCTCCAGGATTCTCCTCGCCGACGCGTCTGCGGCAGCAAGGGGACCGAGCATCCCCGCCAGCATGAGGATCGGAAAAAGGGCGAAAGAGAGATAGTTGATGGCCGCCACCACCTCCCCAACGGTCATTTGGCCTGCGGTGGCCATCCTACCGCCGATCCAGACCGCGCTGACGATGGCCAGATTGAGGATCAGAAGCATGAACGGAATGAAGACCGCCATGAGTTGGGAGGCCTGAATGGTCCGGTTCATGAGTTCCTCATTTGCTTCACCGAATCTTGCCATCTCGTGTGCGGTCCGAACGAATGCCTTGACCACCCGCATTCCGGCCAGATTTTCCTGGAGGACGATATTCAGCCGATCGAGCCGCTGCTGCATAAGAAGAAACATCGTGCGGGCTTTACGGGCAAAGAACCACACCAGAACAACGATCAGGGGTACAGCCACCGCCATAATCAGAGCCAGACGGGGGCTGGTGAAAATGAGAAGCACAATGGCCCCGACGGCCCAGATGGGAGCCCGCGTGAGGATGCGGAGCGAGAGCATAACAACAACCTGCACCATATTGACGTCGCTTGTGGAACGAACGATGAGCTTCCCGGTCTGAAGGGTATCGAGGTTTGCAAAAGAGAAGGATTGTACCTTTCGCATGAGCGCGCTGCGCAGGTCGGCGGCAAAACCCATGGCAACGCTCACGGAGAGGTAATTGTTGATCAGGGCTACGCTCGCAGAGAGGATTGCGGCACCCACCATGTAGAGGGCCGTCGTGATGATGACGTAGAGGTTTTTCGGCACGATCCCCTGGTCAATGACACGCTGCGTGAGATGGGGAATGACAAGGTCGGCCGTGACCATGACAAGAAGCAGCATCAATGCGACCGCGGCCCGCACCCGGTACGGCCGCAGAAACCTGTAAAGGCGCAGGAGGGATCTCATCGTTCCTCCTCTCCGGAATTTTTCCCGGCTGTTGGACTCACCATCCGAATACGTCTTTCCGTTTGCCGGATTCTGCAACTTGCCCCTGTTCCAACCGCAATACGTGCGTGACGGCCTTGGGCATTTCCTTGAAACGGTGCGTGACGAAGATGCTGCTGACCGGTGTTTGCCGGCAGAGCTGATCCAGCAATTTGATGATATGAAGGCGATGTTCGGCGTCTAACCCCTGGCATGGTTCGTCGAGCACAAGCAGGGTCGGATTTTTCACCAGCGCGCGCGCCAGAAGTACCATTCGCTTTTCTCCGGCGGATAGTGAACGAAGCGGACGTTCTGCCAGCTTTTCGATCTCAAGAGCAAGCAGCCAGCGATCCGCAAGCTGCTCCTGCTCCCGGGAGCAAGTCCGATACAATCCCACTGAATCGAAAAAACCGGAACAGACTACCTGGCGGCAGGTGATATTCCGGTCATAGTACAGTTGCAATTCCGGCGACACGCATCCGATACGGCGTTTTATCTCCCAGATGCTTTCTCCTGAACCTCGCTTTTTGTCGAATAGGGTAATCTGATTGGCGTACACCTGCGGATTGTCCCCCAGAATCAGGCTCAACAAGGTTGTCTTTCCGGCGCCGTTGTGCCCCACTACCGCCCAGTGTTCACCCTGTTTCATCTTCCAGTTGACGTTGCGCAATACGGGCGTCCCGTTGTAGGTGACCGATGTATTTTCCATCTCGACCAGCGTTGCATATTCGCCGGCTGATTTTTCAGAATTTTCAGGGAACCGCAGGTGATCGCTCGCCGGGGTTTGTTTCCGAGCAGCCAGGAACTGCCGTACGAACGGTGTCCGCAGAATTGTTTTTTTTGGGCCTTGGGCAATGATGCGATTATCATGTACACAAAGGAGGTGCGTCATGCCCTCCGGAATTTCATCACCCCTGGAAGTGATCAGTAATACCTGGAAATTTCCCGTAGCCAACAATTGTTCAACGATATTCCGCAGCATACCGCGGGAAGCAGTATCCAGCCCGCTGAAAGGATCATCAAAGATCAGCAGTTTCGGCGCTTGCATCAGCGCGCGAGCGATCAGAACCTTGCTGGCTTCTCCGTTCGATACATGGATGATTTTGCGATCCAGAAGGTGGGAAATCCCCAATAATTCGACTGCATTCGCTCTTTTCCGACTGTAGGTTTCTTCACTCATCCAATCCGGTGCGGCTTCCTGGGACAAGTGCTGCTTGATCCCCTCTTCGCTCAGCAATTCTGCCACGGTCGGCGCATCTTCGCCTTCGATACTCTGCCAGCGCGCTTGATGGTACCCGGCATACCGCTGCAATAATTGCCGACGCGCTTTGGCGGAAATCCTCAAGATTTCTCCCGGCTTCAGATAAGATCGAGCAGCTTCCCCGGCTCCATCAAAAAAGAACCGGACTTGCCCACGCACGAGAGGGACTCTGCGACAGATTGCATCCGCCAGGAGAGACTTGCCGGACCCGTTCGGTCCTATAACTGCCCAGTGCTGTGAGGATTTCAGCGCCCAACTCGTTCTTTCAAACACCGGTGTGTCGCTCACCCGCAGGGTGACGTCATCAAGGGTGATAAACGGATTTCCCATAGCCTGTTGCAAAAAATTCACAAGTACATACCTCAGACGCCAGTGAAAAATGCCTGCGGAGGTCCATTCCCCCGCAGGGCTGGATGATATGCGATTTCCAATTCAGACGCTCTTGCCGTTCACGCCATATAAAAAAGAATCAGAGGTTTGGGCTTTTGTCAATACTTAAGTAAAAGGCCCCCGGGATTTCCACCTTATCCCATGGATGCAGATGGTTGCACTATTTCTTCGAAAATGTGATATAGGAAAATAATAGACTCCGCCGATGCGAATACTTCGTCGTCGGGTCTTGAAGGCCGGCACGGTGAGATCCTCGTGCATTCCGGATGGATGAACAATGAACGGGTAACGGGTAGCGGACATGGGGGTATTGGACAGAATCGAAAAAAACAAGGTGAGGGACCTGCTGGGCAAGGGATGGCTCACCCATGACGGTATGTGGTTTTATCACTCCTGCCGTGAATTGGGCGCTGAGAAAGCGAACGCCTTGAACAAAGCCGCCATAAGATCGCTGGCCCCCATCGAGATGGCGAGGGCCAGGAGTGCCCTGGCAATGGATAAACAGGAGATGGATACATTTGATGGCCTCAAAGTATTCCTTCTGGAGGCATTGGAATTGATCCTGCCCGATTCGGTCTTTGAGAGATTTCACTTGACTTCACCCTCAAGAGGTCTTCTGCGCTGGGAATGGGAAGACTGGGAATGCTTCGCCTACAAGGGTATGAAGCGCATGGGAATGATCGACGAGTACCGCTGCGGAGTCATGTACAGGATCGAGTGCTGGCTTGAGTCTCTGGGGATCACGTATGAAATCAATCCCAGGCTCGAGAGGTGCATCATGCACGAAACAGGATCCTGTTCGGGCGACATCAGCATCTCGCTCCGTGGAGAAGGTCGAGTTTCCGGTTGAGGCGTGATCAGACCTGTATTGGATGAAACGGTCTGTTTCGAAAACGTGTGCTTAGGAGAACGACATGAAGATCCCCTATTATCAGGTTGATGCATTTACGAACAGAGTCTTTGCGGGAAATCCTGCCGGTGTATGCCCTCTGGAGACCTGGCTTGACAACGGAACACTGCAGAATGTCGCTGCGGAAAACAACCTGTCGGAAACCGCCTTTATCGTGGAGAAGGAAGAAGGCTGGGAACTGCGCTGGTTTACCCCAAGGACGGAGGTGGACTTGTGCGGCCATGCCACACTTGCGAGTGGTTACATCGTTTCCAGCGTTCTGAAACGCGGCGGTTCCGTTATCCGATTTTTCACGCGGAGCGGGATCCTGACGGTGCGAGAGCGGGATGACCTGCTGGTCATGGATTTCCCTTCCCGCAAAGGCGAACCGGCATCAGCCCCTGCCGCCTTGAAAAAAGGCCTCAGATGCGACTTTGAGGAGGTATACAAGTCACGGGACTATCTGGTGATTTTAGCCAGCGAGGAGGAAGTGAAGAAGCTGCAACCGGACTTCGCCGAGTTGACAGCAGTGGACTGCTTAGGCATCATCGTGTCTGCGAGGGGACAGGAAGTGGATTTCGTGTCCAGGTTTTTTGCGCCTCGTGTTGGGATCCCGGAGGACCCGGTTACCGGCTCCGCCCATTGCACCCTGGTTCCCTACTGGTCTTCCCGATTGGGGAAAAAAGAACTCGTCGCGCATCAGGTCTCCCAGCGCGGCGGCGAGCTCTTCTGCGGGGATATGGGGGGCAGGGTCTCCATTGCAGGCAGGGCGGTGATCTACCTCGAAGGGTATATCTACACTGGATGACGGCCACGGGAATTCCAAGGCATGAAGGCACTCGGTTGAATTGAGATAAGCTCTGGCCGAGAATTGGATAAAGATTTCTCAGGGAAATGAAGATGAATGATTCTGTGGGTCTGGTAATCCTCGCGGTAATCGGAGGGGCGGCAGTTGCGCTTCAAGGTCAGCTCATGGGGTTGATGGACAAGGTCATGGGCACCAGAGAGAGCGTGTTCATCACCTATGGGAGCGGAGGGCTTCTGGCGGCGGTTATCATGCTGGCCGCAGGCGGAGGCAACCTGAAGGCATGGCGCCATGTCCCCTGGTATTCTTTGAGCGCGGGCTTTTTGGGCCTGGTGATTGTTGGAACGATCGGCTATACCGTGCCTCGGCTGGGACTTTCGAAGGCCTTCACAATCCTGGTCGCCGCCCAGTTCATTGTGGCCGCTCTCCTGGATCATTTCGGCCTGTTCGGGGCAACAGTGCGCCCCGTGGAATTAAGCCGCCTGCTGGGCATGTGCATCCTTATCCTGGGCGTGTGGCTTATCATCAGGTAAGGACCCACCGGATTCCCAACCGGAGGTGGAGGGTTTGACCAAAACTAATACACATTATTCCAATTATGGAAGAAGAAACTCAGTTCAGAAAGGGGAAAGAAACCATGAAAGTAGTGGCGTTTAACGGAAGCAGCCGGAAAGACGGGAACACGGCCATCTTGCTGGGCGTCGTCCTGGCGGAACTCGAAAAAGAAGGGATTGAAACCGAACTCATCCAAATGGCCGGGAGCCCGCTCCAGGGGTGCATTGCATGTCGCAAGTGCTTTGATAACAAGAACAAAAAATGCTCTGTGGATTCAGATAAGCTGAATGAATACCTCGGAAAAATGATAAAAGCCGATGGGATTGTTCTGGGTTCCCCGGTGTACTATGCCGATGCAACTGCGACGATCAAGGCGCTCATCGAACGATGCGGATTTGTTTCCGCCGCGAATGGGGGACTCTTTACGCACAAGGTAGGAGCGGCTGTCGCCGCGATGCGCCGGGCAGGCGCAATACGGACCTTTGACACACTCAATCACCTGTTTCAATACAGCCAGATGTTCATTGTCGGTTCGACGTACTGGAACGTAGGCGTGGGACGTGACAAAGGGGACGTCAAGGAGGATGTCGAGGGCATCAGGATCATGGAAAATCTTGGCAGGAACATGGCCTGGCTGCTGAATGAAATTCACTCGTAGAGGGCCGCCGCGCCCACAGGCTTGCAATTCCCCCTTGATTCCGCGACCGGACGGATCATTTTTCGAGCAAGAACTCAAGCAAGAGATCGGAGATGCGGCTGTTCAGGGAAGATGAAACCGTGATCGACTTACGGGGTGTAGAGAGGTGACTAACGGCCAGCCACCGGAGGCGGCACAGGACTGGTGCCGGATCAGCGAACAATACATTTCGAATCTTTCTTCCTGCAAGGTCCACAGGGTTCTCGAAGATACGACCGATTTCTACGGAGTGGAATACGGCGATGTAATTCTCCTGAATGACGTCGGGTATCTGGTACGGGGAACAGAGTCGGAAAAGAAATTCGGACTGGAAGGGGAACCCAAACCCTGGGTGAAAAGCTGCATCGATCTTGTCACCGGGGAGCGCAAGATCATCAAACTTACTTTTCTGGAAGAATTTTCATGCACCATTGAGGGGCTGAAGTTCACGTGCCTGCGTAATCCGGAGAAGGAGGCCCGGATCCTCGAAAAGGTGAAGGGGCACCTAGGGTTCATGCAGGGATTTTCCGCAGTGGACTCGGGAGGGAATGTCGTCAGGGTTCTGGATCGCATTGCGGGTAAGAGCCTGGATAACACCATTCAATCTCTTCCCGTGGCGCATGTAAAATACTATCAGGAACATCTGTCCGATATTCTACAGCACCTGGGGGCGGCCTGTGACGCCCTTGGAGACCTGCACCGCATGGGCGAAATTCATGGAGACATTACTCCTGATCACATCTTCGTGGAAACGGGAACGGGCAGGTACCGATGGATTGATTTTGATTACGATTTCAAGGAAAGAGAGCACGTCTTCGAACGGGATATCCTTGAAATGGGAACCCTGCTTGCCTATGTAGTGGGAAAAGGATACCTGATTTTGAGCGACATCAGGCTCCACCATCCCGAAATTGCCGAACGGCTTCGTGCGGAGGATATGCAGAGCGTGTTCCCGAGCCAGCTGGCCAACCTGAAAATGGTCTACCCTCACCTGCACCATGAGCTGAACCAGATCCTCTTGAGATTCTCCCAGGGCACCGGGGCCGTGTACCGAGATGCAAAGGAACTGGCGGCGGACATTGCCCGCGCCGCAACACTCATAAAGTAAATCTCCGGGTCTCCATCTGGCGTGGGCCTAATCAATATTCCTTCCTCTTTGAACGGTTTCGGGCATATAGCGGTAAACGATCCAGGCGCCCGCGATCGCCATGACCCCGCCCGTCAGAAACGGCAGATCGAAAAACACGATTGCGAGAGCACCGGCGATCATCGGGCCCAGCGCCAGCCCAAGGCCGAACCCCAGGGTGATGAAACTCATCTGCCGGCCTTCGCCCCCCACCTGTGCAAGGTCCGCTGCAACTGCAAACGCCGGCGCCGCAATGCCCGCGGTCGCTATGCCCTGCAAGACCCGCAGGAGAATAAACTGCCAGAGGGTGGTGACCTCCCCCAGCAGCCCGGTGACCGGGGCGATGAAAAGCAGTGCCAGGATAATGATGGGCCTCCTGCCCACTGAATCGGAAAGGTGCCCCAGAGGGACCTGACACAGTACCCGGCCAGCCATCAGGGAACTGAATGCAATGCTGAAACCGAGGGCGCTGATGTTCAAACGCGCGTTGAATTCATTTTCCAAAGTGGCGACCAATGAAAAGGCAATGGCCATGATAAAAGTTGCGGCTGCGGCGCTGAGAATTCCCGGATGCATCAACTCTCTGTCCAGAATCTTGAAGGGCCTGGCAGGAAGAGCTTTGGGCGGCATTTTCACCTCGTCGACCCAGAAATAGACCAAAACCATTGCCGCAGCAATAAAACCTGCTCCGACAGAAAACGCGACATTGAACCCCCAGGCGACCTTCAGAAATCCACCTAATAACGGCCCAATGGTAAACCCGATGACTCGCATTGTGCTGTAAATGCCCATGGCCCCGCCTCGGGTTTTCCGCTCGGTGACTGCCACCATAATGGCCAGGGAGGCTGGGATGGTTATCGCGACGCCGACACCCTGGAGCATGCGGAGGAACACCAGTTCCAGAAAATTGTTTGCAGGAACAAATCCGATGGTTCCTGTACACATCAATCCGAGACCGATCAGAATGAGGACCTTGCGCCGGCCCATGTGGTCGCTCAATGCCCCCATAAAGGGTTGCAGGACTGAATTCACCAGGCCGTACAGTGAGAGCAAAATACCAACGAGAACCGGCAAGGGGAAATGCAGATATTCCGTCGGGATTTTTGCCACATAGAGCGGCAGGATAATGAAAAGAATGCTGTTGCCCATCGCATCGGCCATGCGGGCAATGGAAAGTGCCAGAACAGGCCGGGTCAGTCCGATGGATTGCGCAAATCTCTTGTTCACCTCGAAATCTCCAGATTCAGCCGTGCGCCGGGTATCGCATGCTCTTTGTACTTTTAACCCGGCGTAAATATTAAGATAGCAATGCATCGGCCGTTTACAAGAAGTTTCATGACCGGCAATCTACAGCTTCAATCTTTCACCGGCCCTCCCTTTGACAGGCAGAGCCGGCCGTTTATCCGCCTCAAGCCGCCGGTCAGCGGTGTCGAAAATCGTTAGCAGACAGGAGTACTGCAAAAAAGTGATTGATATTGACTTCATATCGTGCACATCATGAGCGCGCGCCAGGGGGTGTTCGTCCCAGCCACAGCATAGCAGCCCAGAAAGAGGCCCTTGTGGCGAAACGGAAGTCGACGGTAGTGGTGGGCTAGACCTTGCCGGATCCCCGCACGCCCTACACGCATATGTATTCTCCGCAGCTTGGAGGCTCAAACACATATCGCCTTCGGCGATAAGGAGAACTACTCGGAGGGGAGAACGGGATCGTCATGCCTCTCTGAGCAGTGTCTTGGTTTCATGCGGCTGCAGCAGCAACGAAGCTCTTTCCATCAACGGTCATAAGAATCTGCTTGGCATATCTCAATAGAAATTGGCCTTCAAGAAATATCCACAACATCTGACTCGCAAATAATCCGCAATCGAGTCTGTTCCGGAGAGGCCTCCACATGTGTATTTTTTGACACCATGTCACATTAATATGTACCATCGAGCCAAAGCTTTTCCGACGGGTCATTATAAACATACCGTTTTTTCAAGATATTTGTTGGTTTGTTGAAAATTGGTAAAGATCTTGCTTGCGGTTTCAGAATTTGGACTCGAACGCTTTTTCTCGAGGGAGAGAAGGCACCTGGAAGCAGGTCCAAACCGAGTCACGGATCGCATGGCGGTTTGAAAGGCGATCCGTCTCGGATCATTGATCACAGCTTCTCAAATTAAGGAAGGAGGCAAAATGGGCAAGTATCTTTGGAGGACATGGGTGTTGACGGTTTCCATCGGAGTGTTGCTCACTCTCGGGGCAAGGAAGAACGCAATGGCGGGCATGCAACTTGACGTCCATATCGACCTTCCTCCTCTCTTCGAAATACGAACTCCACCGCCGATGGCGGTTATACCCGGAACCTATGTGTATCTGGCCCCCGACGTTAAGGCAGATATTTTCTTCTATCACGGGTACTGGTATCGTCCCCATCGTGGCCGCTGGTACAGGGCCAGTTCCTACAACGGCGGCTGGGCGCCTCTCGCACCTCGCTATGTGCCCCGCGCGCTGACACAGCTCCCTCCCCGCTATCGCAGCCTCCCTCGCGGGTACCACAGGATACCCTACGGGGAGGTGAGAAGGGACTGGAGGAAGTGGGAACACGAAAAACGCTGGAATCGGGATAGAGCATGGCAAGAGGGGTGGAAGCGGAACCGGGAATACGAGCGGACGAAATACTCGCATGAGCGGGAGCGGCAACGGGAACGAAACCGCGCGACGTACACACATGAGCGCGAGCAAAAACGGAGAAGTGAAAGCGTGAAGTACGCACATGGGAGCAAGCCGCAGCGGAAACCCTCTGTCCACGAGCAAACAGCAGAAAACGAGAGAAGACAGGGCTCAGGGAACATGCACGGAAACGACAAGCACAAAAAAACAGACGGCAAAACGGAATGATGGAACTCTCATCGTCAGCTTTTTAAGAAGATAATCCTCTCTTTTCAAGGGAAGGATAGGATGCAGCGGCCCGTGGACATCCTGACCGATAAGGACTCTACAGGACCTTCCGTTTCTACCGGGCAGCCCACGGAGTCGCTGTGACCTCTCCATTTCCGTCTTCCAGGTACTTGACACGCGGTTCGTGAGCCGCAATCTTACAGCTCCTCCAGCCTGTCACTTGCACCCGCCCAGAAGTGCGTCTTAATCGGGGAAGCGGATTTTTGCTGCCTACTCGCACGAAAGTCGAAATCCGAGGCCGATTGTCGGCTAACATATTTAATTTTAAGTTCTTTTTGGTTCACCCAGGGTGATTCGAACACCCGATCTACAGATTCGTAGGGCGAAGAAGATTTCTACTGGTCTACCAAGGCGTTTTGCAGGCAACACTACAAACCTGCTCAGCGCTTCGAGAATAATGGGACATAATCCTTTTTACCGTGGCAACTCCGATTCCCAAACCAGCAGCAGCACGCCACACAGGGTCCTTGTTGGATACAGATTTCTGCGACCTACGTTCCTCACCAAAATGCCTTTTCATGGGTTTTAGAGCTGCATTATTGTTTTATCAGTGTTGAATTATCGTTTTATGGTCCTCCCACGTACCTGGAAAAGTCTGAAGCCTATTCAACAACAAGATACTTAGGAGCTTCTCCCCTCTCCTTAGAGCCAATATTAACAAGCACATCGCAGCACTCCTGCAGCAGGAACTCTCCAGCCCCCCCGCCATTGTGTGTTGTCCAGACCACGTTGTCCAGATCCAACAATGGACAATCAGATGGCACCGGTTCCCAACGGTAAACGTCCAGGGCGGCGCCGGCAATCTTCTTCTCACTGAGAACCTTGATCAGCGCGTTTTCGTCTACGATACCGCCGCGCGATCCGCTGATGAGGAAGGAATCCGCTTTCATCTCCGAGAAAATTTCTTGGTCAAACATTTTCTCCGTCGATGAATTGTAGGGAACGTGAATGGAAACGAAATCCGCCTGTTGCACGAGTTCCTTGAGTGTGCCAATAAACCGCGCATCCACGATCTGCTCCTCATCGGCACTTACCCGGTTTCTCTTGTAGTAGAGGATCTCCATACCAAGGCCGAATGCCAGCTTAGCCGTTTCCTTTGCATTTTCTCCAAACCCTACCAGACCCAGTTTCTTCCCATGCACAAGCCGTATATTGGGAACATTACCCCAGTTGAACTTGGTCCTGGAGGGGCCTTCCGATTTCAACCCGTCTGTAGCGTTCTTGCGGTTTTTTGCCGCGCAATGAGCGAAGATGAGATTTCGGCTAAGTGATAGGATCAGAGCCATCACGTGTTCGGCCACGGAGCGAGTCGATACACGCGGCATATACGATACTGAAATTCGAAGATCCTTGGCTGCCGCAAGGTCGATATTCCTGTAATCTCCACCGAATTTCTGTATCATCTTCAGTTTTCCGGCCCCTTTGACCATAAGCCGCCGGCCAATCCGGGTTCGTTCACAAACCAGGTAATCGGCATCGGAGATGAGGCTTTCCAGCTCATCCTCCCCACTGCAAATTACAGCGCGAAATCCGGCTGACATATCGATTTTGGACGGGAGGGAAACCAGATAGTCCAACTCAGTCTTTATTGTATCCCCAAAAAAATAATGTAAGGCATCCAGTGCCCTTTCAGACGGCTCACCGTTGAGGGCAGTTTCCATTAAACGAAACATCGTGTCATCTTCTGAGAAAAGAATTACCTTCTCGCCCATATGTCAATACCTCGTGTAAAGATCTCAATTTAATTCTGGACAAAAGCAACGGCCTCGATCTCGACCATCCATTCGGAATCCACCAGGGAAGCCACGGCTATCTGCGTGCTGGCCGGATACGGCGGATTGAAGACCTCGTTCCTGACCTGATCAATGAGATCCCGATATCGAATGTCTCGCGAGAAAACCGTGATCTTTATAACATCGTCGAGGGTTGCACCGGACTCGGCCAGCACTGTACGGATGTTCTCGAAAACCTGCCTTGTCTGGCCTGCGACATCGCCTTTCGCCACCGTCCGTCCCTCGGGATCCCATGGGATCTGGCCAGCGACAAAGATCAATTTCCCATTAGAGACCTCCCAGCCGGGACTGTAATGTCCCCTCACCTTCACATCCTTCGGTTTCAATACCCGTTTTCCCATCTGTGCTCCCCCCTTTTAGATGTAATACAACTCTTGCATGTAACCAAATATCGACAGGTTTGCCCTAGGCTCCGGCTCCAGCGAAATCCGTATCGCCATAGGAAATAGCCAAAATTGCAACTGCTACACCCATTATCGTCAGGTTCTATTTTCGGCTATATCTCCACCATTCTCTTCAAACTGACGCAGCCAAAACCTCCGACCTCAAAGCGATCTTCCGAAAAATCATTTCAAAACATGGGGAAGCCAAAGGGCAAGAGATGGAAAAAAATAGAGTATGACAAGTAAGACCAACATCAAGACAACATACGGATAGGAACCCTGTATTACCTCCTCGATGCGTTGTTTACCCGCAACGGCTACGACGAATAGATTGAATCCGACAGGCGGCGTTATCAACCCCATTTCGATAAGGACCACCAGCATGACTCCGAACCATATGGGATCTAACCCGAGCTTCTGAGTGATCGGATAAAATATAGGGATTGTAAGGAGCATGATTGATATCGGATCGAAAAAAAAGCCTAACAGAATATAGATGAATGAAATCACCATTACGAAGACCCATGGAGTGCCTCCATAATGAGAGATAACCCAATTTGTCAGCTCCCTGTTGATCCCCCCGTTTACTAATGCAAACGAGAATATGGAGGCGCCCACCATGATAAAGAGAATCATCGAGGTGGTCTGAACGGTCCGGGAGAGGGCGAGCTTTAAGTTACTTAGGATCAATCCACCATAAATCCAACTGAGAAGTATCGCCAGAAACGCCCCGACAGCCGCGGCTTCGGTCGGTGTCATCAGACCTAGATAGATGCAACCGAGAACCATCCCGATAAGAAACAGCACAGGAAGCCCCTGCAACAGGATGATGATTTTTTCTTTCCCTGTACAGCTCTCCCGGGCTTTTGGAGCAAGTTTTGGATTCAGGCGAGCGCGTATCCCCACATAAAGCATAAACAGGGCCATTAGAAGGATGCCCGGGATAATGCCGGCTGCAAAGAGGTCGGCAATGGACTGCTGTACCAGTGCGCCATAGATGATCAACGGAATACTAGGAGGAATGAGAATACCCAAGGTCCCCCCCCCGGCTATGGAGCCCAGCACCATTCGCCGGTCATAATTCTGCTTTGTCAGCTCCGGGATGGCCACGGTCCCCACGGCGGCAGCGGCCGCCACGCTGACCCCGGTTAGAGCTGCAAATACACCGCACGTGACGATATTTACTTGAAGGAGTCCCCCGGGGAGTCGAGAAAATAGTAAGCGCATTGCCTTGTAAAATCTCTCGCTGGCGCCTCCAAGCAGAATCATCTCACCCATAAAGATGAACATTGGAATAGCAATTAAGGTAAAGTTATTGACGCTGTTCCATATAACATCGCCTAGGGGTCGAAAAAACAGAAGGCCTCCTTGGAGAAATAATGCCAAGAGTCCTGCTGCTCCTAAAGCAAAGGCAATCCATTGCCCGAGAACGAGCAGCAGGAACAGACTTGCGAGACTGATCAGCAGTATAATCTGCCAACCCATAGATTATTCCTCAATTTCGGGCCCTTCAGATGCGCCCTTGGACTTTAGAAGATAGATCAATCTTGTCGCGACCTCCAACATCAGCAGAAGTACACCCAGGAGTATAAACAGACGCGGAATATATAGGGGGGTCTGAGCGATGGAAATGCTGGTCACACCGGACCTATAGGAGGACACGACATACACTCCCAGCCAGTAGGCAATGATAGCCAGATAACCAAGTGAGACCAGGTGAATTGATATATCCACCACCCAACGCCCCTTACCTCGCAGCCGTCTGTAGACAAGCTCCATGCGAACGAACCCACCCGCACTCAACGTATATGCCGCGCCCAGAAAGGTGACGGCTATGAGCAGATAGCCCGTCACCTCATCGGCGATCAACAGAGAGAATCCCAGGAACCGCCGGCTTACGACATCCGCCGTTACAAGTCCCACCATACAGAGAACGGCAAACCCCGAAAGGGACAAACCCACTATTCGAAAGAGTGCTGCCGCTCGTTCAAAGCGCATACTTTTGACCTCTCATTTCAAACGAAAACCTTATTTGTTCAGGCCCTTCCTGGCCTCCCCCAGCGCTTGGACGGCTTTCGGGCCTACGGACTCCGCCCATTTCACCCAGTAAGGCATCATCAGATCCTTTGCCTTTTGTCGATCTGCTTCGGATGCCGTGGTCAGAACAACTCCTGCCTTTCCCATCTTCTTGCGAGCCTTCCCCTCAAGATCAGTGACTGTGGCATTCCACTTATCTTGGTATGTCCCTGCCACCTCGAAGAAAGGGCCGGCGACATCCGGGGGAAGACTTTTAAGCGAACCTGAATTGATGGTGTCATAGCAACAGATAGTCGTGAAATCCAGGAGATAACCCCAGCTAATCAGTTCATCCCACTTACTCCCCACGGTAAACTGGGCGGAAGCGATGAAGGCGTCTATTACGCCTCGCTCCATTGCCTGGGGAACCTCCGTGTTCGGCATTGCTACAGGAATGGCACCGAGGCGCCTGACGAATTCCGAATCAACAAGCCCGAAGGTCCGGATGCGCTTTCCCTTCAGGTCACTCAGTTGTCTCACTGGTTTGCCCCGACCGAAAATATTTTTGACAGAGGCAAAGTGCCAGTAAAGCAAGTCCTGATTCATTCCTTTCAACGCCTCTTTCACAACCGGCTCAAAGGCCTTCATTCCCGTTTTCAACTCTTCCAGACTTGTGACCAGCATGGGCAGATTCGTGAGGTTCAGGATGGGTAGACTCCCGGCCACGAAATCGGGCACGGCTTCTCCCCCGTTTACAAAGCCATCCCTTACTATAGCGAGTACCTGTGTGGGGTTATATGGAACCTCGCCTGCCGTAACCACGGTAATTTTGAGCTTGCCTTTCGTCCGCTCGGCTATGTCCTTCGACATCTCTTTCATAATTCTGGTGTAGGGATGACCGGGCGGTGTATACATATAGAACCGCCAGTTAATCTGTTCTTGGGCAGAAGACAAGCCGGGGCTTGCCGCAAATGCCGCTGCAAGGACCAAGGCTCCCAGGGTCTTCAACATCAATCCACGCTTTCTAATCTTCATGATACACCTCCGTTTTGAGTTTCTCTTCAGCGCCGAAGACATCTTCAAAAGCCTCCAGCCCGTTCATCAGCTTTAGAGTTCCGCAGGGGGGGTAGATGCACCGGAGCACATCCAAGATTTCTTTTTTAGTCGCCCCGTTTTCGACGGCAACACGGATATGGGCTCCGATATGTTTCTTGTCGGCAGAGAGCGCCGTCAGTGCTGCAATGAATACGAATTCCTTGACCTTCCTGTCTAATACTCCCTCTTTGGTATATGCAACCGAAATCAAGTCTTCATAGCATCTTAGAAAGTCGGGGGCCTCCTCGGCCAGAATTTTGTGGAAGCTCAGCACATAACCCCTCTTTTGTTTTATCTCCTCTAACAGCATTTGTTTTTCGTTTTCCACACCTGACCCCCATGAAGGATGATCTTGCCAAAGCACACGATTTACTATGCCTGCACCGCCTTATTCAACAAGGGTGTCGTTCCACAGATCTTTGTCATCCAGAAACTGAACTTGTATTTCCTCGCCTATTTTTTCCCATAAGCGTGGCGAGAGGCCTCTAATGCGAAACTTGGGCTTTTCCTTGACCTCAGCATGACAGGCCGTCTATATTTGGACCGGGGTGTGCAGCACCCTGACCATACCTGAGCCTCTTGTATATATTATTCGGAAGCGTTTTGACCGCCTACAATAGATACCAATTCCTCTTTGATGTAACTTTCAATAAAGTCAAGAGTATAATCAATATGAGACGTTAACACTTTTTTAGCCCTTTCATATGAACCATCGGCCAGCAACCCACAAATCTTTTCGTGGCTTTCCTGCGACTTATGTGTAAGACCGGGTACCCTGATGCAAAAATACTGATATCTAGCTAGGCTGGTGATAATTGAATCATAGAAAGCGATTATCCAATGGTTGCCAGTAGTAGCAACAAGTTTCACATGAAAGTCGGTAAGTCCTCTCAGATAGCTTATAATTTCCTTCCGATCATTAGGCTGGGGTAAAGGCAACTCTGACGCTTGCGTCACGGAAAGGGAAACACTCTCCAGGTGGCGAACATCTTTCGATTTGAGAAGATCGATCGCATAGCTCTCGATCATTTTTCTGGCAATGGAGAGCTTCCTCAACCCTTCAATGGACACTTTTGTGACATACGTTCCTTTTCTGGGAAGCCTGGCCAACAAATGCTCGCTTTCCAGTATAGAAAATGCTTCACGCAACGGAGCCCGGCTAATATTCAGCTCCGAGGCAAGATCTGCTTCATTGAGCTTTTGACCGGATTCAAATTCATTAGTGATAATTTTTCCTCTTAGATATTCGGCTACAGTTTTCGTAACACTTAAAACTTCCATGAGATTATTCCTTTTTTGTTGATTGTCGACAATATGCGACAATTAGCTCCCTGTCAAGATAAACTTTTCCGCATCATGGCTGCAAGCGGACACAAAAAGATGTCTGTTTTCAAACGATACAACCCCCGTCTGAAAGTGAGTTACGTAGCGTTGTAACACCGCAGATGGACACCAAGACGAAAAATGGGTTGGCCGTTGATGGCTAACCCATTGATTTTGCTGGTGCGCCCAGGGTGATTCGAACACCCGACCTACGGATTCGTAG
>CAZONI010000033.1:0-35882 GCA_964581175.1 uncultured Desulfobacteraceae bacterium | reverse complement strand
TTCTCTCATGCGCTTGAAGCAGCAGACCGCCTTCCAGACCTGGCTGGACGCCCTCCGGAAGCGAGCAAAGGTAAAAATCGTCGCTCCCCTCACCTAACCAGCTCCGGCGTGTATACATGATGCTCAGGGAGGAGGCCTTTTCTGAAGTGACTGGTGAGAGGGCACCGTCTTTTCGTGACTTATCAGTGGGGGAACCCGCAGCTCGACGCAGTCGAGAATGCGGAGGGGGTAGCTATCCCACGCTGATAAGTCACTGAAAAGACCAGCCCGGAGCCTCGGAACGGAAGAAATGGCTTGCTCCCTGAGCATCCTCGAAGAGGTGCTGATGGCTCCCGCTGCGCGGAAAGAGGTCCTGTGCCGAGGCTCACGGCATGAGGCGGAAGACCCTATCCCTTTTCGTGAGGCTGCTGTCCACGCAGAATCGGGTGTTTGTTTTCGCCTAGGCGGAGGAAAAATCCGCCTCCTTCCTCCTCTTCAATATGGTCGGCGAGCTGGTAATAGGCGGCGCGGGTGAAACGGGCGGGAAATCGTCCGTCCTTGACCATGCAGTAGAGCACGTTTTCTCTGCCCACTGAAAGGGTCTTCGGGGAGAGTTTTTCGACGGAATCATCGCTCAGGTGGAGGGAAAAGGCACTCTCTTCCCCATCAGCCCTTCTCACCACAAACGCGGTATCTTCCACCTCCACAGAACAGGCGCTTCCATGCCAGTGAAGGACATATCGGCCCCGGCTGTCCCGTTGCATATTGGCATAAAAGAGCCGAATGATGTCCCTGCGGACTATTTCAGCTCCGTTGTGGAACCATCTTCCTTCCTTATCGATGAAGATCTCACATGGCGGTATGTCTTCAGCGGTCTTCTGTCCCATCTCGTCCCTTCCTCGCCAATCTCCAGTGGATCCGGTCACCTACGATAATGCATCCATCAGTCCCTCTGCCGAAAGGACCCTGAGAAGAGGATAAAGGGGATTCCGCCGGTAACAGGACAGTGTCTGTTCATGGAGGTCTTCGGACACGGCCGCCGTGCAGTCCTCGATCAGAACGGCCTTGAAGTCGTGGCACAGGGCGTCCATGACCGTTGTGAGGACGCAAAAGTTGGTGGTAATACCCGAGACAGCACAGAGAGTCACCTTCCATTCATGCAGCAGGTCGGCGAGATCGGTCCGGAAAAAAGCGGAAAACCGGGGCTTGGGAAGCCAGAGGTCCTCCTCCCGCATATCCAGCTGATCCACAACCTCCGCCCCTTGCGTTCCCGCGAGGGAGTGGGGTTTCATGGCGCCCCGAAAGATAAAATCATCCGGGTTGAAGGCATCAGTTGCGAAAACCACGGGCCAGGCATTCGTTCTGAAGAAACCGATCAGGTCATTAAGGCGTGGAATCATCTCCCTTGCAAAGGGGGTAATGGGCAATGGCCGATCCTCGCGGAAATTGTCCTTGACCATATCGATGATCAAGAGTGCCGGTTTTTCCTGTCCGTCAAATCCCATGCGTCATCTCCTCATCTTCGCCACCTGCTCAATAACATAGTGTGCAGCCTCTTCTATCTGGTCCATAGAATTCTCCCTCCCCGTGCTGAAACGAAGGGCCCCCATTCCTATCCGGTCGGATACTCCCATGGCGGACAGGACGTGCGAAAGTCTCACTGTCCTGTCGTGGCACGCTGCTCCCGTGGAGGCGAGGACTTTGGGGATCCCTTCGAGAATCTTCGCCCCTTCCAGGCCCGGTACGGAAACATTCAGGGTATTGGGGAGCCTTCGCTCAGGGTCCCCGTTGAGGACCAGGTCATCTATCCCCTGAAATAAAAGATCCTGCAGGCGGTCCCGCATTTTCCGGTTATTCCGCATATCCCTTTCAAGCCTTTCCCTTGCCACCCTGCACGCTGCACCCAAGCCTGCCGCCAAGATCATGTTCTCCGTGCCGGCCCGCCTGCCGCCTTCCTGGGCCGCGCCGTGTATGAGCGGCGTAACCTCAACACCTTTCCGGATATACAGGACTCCGATCCCCTTGGGGCCGTAAAGCTTGTGCCCGGCAATGCTGAGGAAATCCATTCCGAGTTCCTGCACATCCACCCGGATCTTGCCCACTGCCTGGGCCGCGTCCGTGTGGAAAACCACACCATGTTTCCCGGCGATGCTCGAAATGGCCTCTACGGGCTGGAGAGTGCCTGTCTCGTTGTTCGCGAGCATCACACTTATGAGTCTGGTTGCGGGCCTTATTGCCCTTTCCACTGCCTCCGGATCAAGCCGTCCAAATCCATCCACGGGAAGGATCGTCGCCTCAACTCCCAACTCCATGAGAAAAATAGCTGGATTCAAGATGGCCGGGTGTTCCACTGAGGTGGTAATGATGTGACATGCGGAAGGTTGTCTCCAGTCAATCAATCCCTTTAGGACCGTATTGTTTGATTCCGTTCCACCCGAAGTAAAAACGATCTCCTCCGGTGCACAGCCGAGCAGTGATGCCACCTCTTGCCGGGACCGCTCAACAATCTCCTTCGCTTCCTGACCCAGGGAATAGGCGCTCGAGGGATTTCCGAATGTCCCTTCAAGGAAAGGCCTCATGGCGTCTGCAGCCTCCTGGGTCACGGGAGTGGTGGCATTGTGGTCCAGATAGATATATGCGCTTTCCTTCTGTTCCATTGTGTCTTCTCCCTCCGAGTCCTCCCTTTCCAACCATGCATCTTGAGACTCTGAAACCTGAGCATCTGCCTCGTACCTATCCACCCATAGATTTTGGGCACGATCGAGTTTCCAATCCGGAAATGGAATATTTTTTGCAGGATCAAGAAAATCAAGGGATTACGCGGAGACATCCTTCAGTACGCCGCACAAGTGATCCCGCAAATTGACGCTGATCTGTCCCGTCACAGGCGGGGAATTCTGAAAAATGGCCATTTATGGATGGAAACTACCTCATATTTTGCCAATTGACAACCTATTCTCATAATGATATTTTTGTTGTTTCTAATTTCTTTTGGAATCAAGGAGTTGCTTGAGTGCATCCGATTTGGCCGGGAGGCTGCAACCCGCAACACGGAGGACTAGGTGCATGGTAGCGGATAATCAAAAGAAATTCATCCTGTGGTTCAACGAGATCGGGATAGAAGATGTGCCTTTGGTCGGAGGGAAAAATGCATCCCTGGGAGAGATGTACCAAAAACTCCACAAGACAGGAATCAAGGTCCCGAACGGCTTTGCCATTACCGCTTACGCATACCGTTACTTTCTCAAGTACGCGGGCATTGAAGACGAAATCAAGAAAATTCTGAAGGGACTCGATACCCATGACATGCAGAATCTCATGATGAAAGGGCGAGCGGTCAGGGACGTCATCCGGCATGCGGAATTTCCCCCTGATCTGACACAAGCAATCTATACCTCGTATGACCAGCTGGCAAAAGAATTCGGCCAGGAGGGGATGGACACGCTGGATGTGGCCATCCGGTCGTCCGCCACAGCGGAAGACCTTCCGGATGCGTCCTTCGCCGGACAGCAGGATACCTTTCTCAATATTTGCGGACGAAGGGATGTCCTGGACGCGTGCCGTAAATGCTTCGCGAGTCTTTTTACCAATCGCGCCATTTCCTACAGGCACGATAAGGGGTTCGGCCAATTCGACGTCTCCCTGTCCATCGCGGTCCAGAAGATGGTCAGAAGCGATTCCGCCTATTCGGGTGTGATTTTTTCCATTGATACGGAGACAGGCTTCCACGACGCGGTTTTTATCACCGGCGCTTACGGCCTCGGAGAAAACGTTGTCCAGGGGGTGGTCAATCCGGATGAATATTATGTATTCAAACCCACACTGAAGCAGGGGAAACGGGCAATCATCAGCAGGAAAGTCGGAGATCGGGATATCAAGATGGTCTATTCCATGGAGGATGAATCCACCATAAAGAATGTGGCTACGACTTTGGACGAACGACACCGTTATGTCCTGGATGATGATGAAATCCTGAAACTGGCCGAGTGGGCCTGCATTATTGAAGAGCATTACAGCGATGAAGCGGGCCACTTTAAACCCATGGATATCGAATGGGCCAAGGACGGCGACGGAACCAACGTGGGGACCGGGGAGCTCTTCATCGTACAGGCGAGGCCCGAAACCATCCACTCCAGAGCAAATACAAACAAATATGAAAACTACCGGCTCCTCGAAAAAGGGGAGATAATTGCCATAGGCACCGCTGTGGGCACAAAGATTGGTCAGGGCAAGGCTCACGTGATTCAGGCCACCGTGGAGATGGATCAGTTCAAAGAGGGAGAGGTCCTGGTGACCAGCATGACGGACCCGGACTGGGAACCCGTTATGAAGATCGCATCCGCTATCGTGACGAATAGGGGAGGGCGAACGTGTCACGCGGCCATTGTCTCCAGGGAACTGGGGATCCCCTGCGTGATCGGCACCGGAAACGCCGATGAACTCATCAGGAACGGCCAGGAAATTACCATCTCATGCTGCGAGGGGGAGACCGGCCATGTCTACAAGGGACTCCTCAAATACGACGTGGAAACATTCAACCTCGATGAACTGCCGAAGACACGAACGAAGATCATGATGAACGTGGGAATACCGGAAAAAGCCTTTTCCCAGAGCATGATCCCCAATGACGGCGTCGGACTCGCGCGGGAGGAATTCATCATAAACTCACATATAGGGATCCATCCCCTGGCGTTGCTCCAATACGCTACGCTCAAGAAAAAGGCAAAAACGGATCACCAGATTGCCGGCGTGGTCTACAAAATCGATGAGACCACCTCGGTCTATGAGGACAAGGCCCGCTTCTTTGTGGACAAACTGGCCGAGGGAGTGAGCCGGATTGCCGCAGGTTTCTATCCCAACGACGTGATTGTCCGCCTTTCCGATTTCAAGACCAATGAATATGAAAATCTCCTCGGCGGCTACATCTACGAGCCAAAGGAAAGCAACCCTATGATCGGCTGGCGAGGTGCATCTCGTTATTATGACGAGGCCTTTATGCCTGCCTTCGAGCTCGAATGCATTGCGCTCCAAAAGGCCCGGAACGAGGTGGGTCTCACGAACATAAAGCTCATGATCCCCTTCTGCCGCACTCCGGAAGAAGGCAAGAGGGTCATTGAGCTGATGAAACGATTCGGGCTGGTCCAGGGCGAGAACGGGCTGGAAATCTACGTGATGTGCGAGATCCCCAGCAATGTCATCTGTGCCGATCAATTCGCGGACATCTTTGACGGTTTTTCCATCGGATCCAACGATCTCACCCAGCTGGCACTGGGACTGGACAGGGATTCATCTCTGGTATCTCATCTTTATGATGAACGAAACGACGCAGTGAAAAGACTGGTGAAACAGGTGATTGACACTGCCAAGAAAAAGGGGAGAAAAATCGGCATCTGCGGGCAGGCCCCAAGCGATTTTCCTGATTTTGCCGAGTTCCTGGTGGAATGCGGTATCGACTCCATGAGCCTGATCCCTGATACCGTCATCAAAACCAAGCTGGCAGTGGCCGAAAAAGAGAAACAAATGGGTATTGTACTGGAGAAAGAATAGAAAATGACTTCCATAAGAATCCTCGGGACGGGCTCGTATGTCCCGCCCAAAATCCTCAGTAATCATGACCTGGAAAAAATGGGACTCGACACCACGGATGAGTGGATCGTCCAGCGCACCGGCGTGCGGGAAAGGCGCATGGCAGAACCTGATGTAACCACATCCGACCTGGCCTATGAGGCCAGTCTCAAGGCGCTGGAAATGGCCCGTCTCACGGCAAGGGATATGGACCTGATTATCCTCGCCACGATCACCCCGGACACCTGTTGTCCTGCCGGCGCAAACTGGCTGCAGGCCAAGCTGGATGCTCCCCAGGCTGTCACGTTCGACGTGACCGCGGCCTGCTCGGGTTTTATTTTCGGTCTGAACGTGGCGGAACAGTATCTCAGGACAGGTGCGGCCGGGACTGTTCTCGTCGTCGCGTCGGAAGTCATGACGCGGACTGTGGACTGGGAAGACCGCTCCACCTGTATCCTCTGGGGGGACGGGGCCGGAGCGGCAATTCTGCGGTTTGGAGATGAAGGACCTGAAATCCTCTCCACCCATGTGCATACCGACGGCGCCAACGGGCAGGACCTGCTCATGCCGGGAGGCGGATCAAAAACCACGCCCATCTCCCATGAGAGCGTGGACAAGAAACTCCACACCCTGAACATGATAGGGGCCAATGCCAGTTTCAGGGTTGCTGTTCGTCACTTTGTAGACTCCATTAAGGAAGCAGCCGTCTTCAACAAGGTGGCGGTTGAAGACATCAACTGGTTTATTCCCCACCAGGCCAATCTGAGAATGTTTCAATCCATGGCCAAGACCCTCAAAGTACCCATGGAAAGATTCTATGTGACCCTCCACAAGTACGGAAACATATCCTCTGCGTCCTGCGCCATCGCCCTTGACGAGGCGGTGCGTGATGGAAGTATCAAGGGAAACGACCTTGTCTGCCTCCCGGTCTTCGGAGGCGGTTTGACCTGGGGCAGTGCCCTCATCAGATGGTGATGCAACGGAGAGGTAGTATTGTCAAAAGGGAAGACGAAGCATCCATGTCACCTGCTGAAATCATGAGGGGCTTGAAGATAGGCGTCGTGGAAGGCCCGGACGGATACCGGGAAGGTGCGCCCGTGCTGCTCATGATCCACGGGGCCGGTGGCCGCGCCCAAATGTGGCAAAGTCAAATCCGCCCGCTGGGCAGAGAGATCAACACCCTCGCGATCGACCTGCCCGGTCACGGCAAGACACCGGGGCCGGGAAGGGACAGCATCGGCTCTTACGCTGCCTGGATACGCGAGATCCTGCTCCGCATGGACACGAAACCACTCTTTCTCATGGGCCATTCCATGGGGGGAGCCATTGTCCAGGAGGCCGCGCTTCTTTTTCCTGAGCTTCTGTCAGGTATTATCCTTGCGTCCACGGGGCCGCGTCTTCAGGTGGCGCCCCAGTTCCTGGAAAGTCTCAAAAACCGGTTCGAAGAAACGGTGGAAACCATCATCAAATACGCGTATGCGTCCGGCGCCGACCCTGTCCTGATGGGACAAGGTGCGCAACTGATGAAGGAGGCCGGGCCGTCCGTTGTCCATGACGACTTTCTGGCCTGCAACCGGTTTGACCGCAGGAATGAGCTTTCCCGGATAGAGCTGCCCTGCTTGATCATGTGTGGAGAACAAGACAAACTCGCGCCTCCATCCCTCTCCGAGGAACTGAAAAAGGCCATTCCAGGGGCACGGTTCGTTCTGGTGCCTTCCGCAGGACACATGGTCATGATTGAAAACTACCGCCTGTTCAACGAGGCCGTACACGACTTCGTAATGGTGCCAGAGTGCCGTATCGTGCCCGCAAAAAGATTGCCGTAGCCCTCTCCATTACGCCCTTTTCCTGCGGATTTCCTTGACTTATGGACACGAAGTGGGATATAAGTAACCTTTCAAATGCTTTACACTCTTCAAGAAGGGACTAAAGAAGACATTGAGCCGAGACGATCTGATCCAGTTGGAAGGAAAGATAACCAGGGTCCTGGGAGGCGGAATTATGGAAATCGAGTGTGATAACAACGTAATCATCCGCGGACGCCTATCGGGCCGTATGAAAAAATACCGGATCAAGGTCATGGTTGGTGACCGGGTCCAGGTAAGCGTCTCACCCTATGATCCCACCCATGGCCTCATCACCTACCGCATGAAATAGGTGAAGGTTCCCCTCCTAGCGAAGCAGCCTCTTCATCCGTCGAATCATCGCATCCTTGCCGATATTCTCCTCCACTCGAAGGGCCGGTTCCTCGATACCTTTCCGGTTGATGAAGATGATCGTAGGCACTCCATGCACCCCGTACCGGGCGAGAAGCTTATCCTGTCCCGGAAGTCGCTTGGTGAGATCAACCCGCAAGGTCACCAGCTTCCTGCTCAAGGACAGCACCTCCGGGTCGGAGAAAACAGACCTCTCCATTGCCCTGCAGGGGCTGCACCAGTCCGCATAAAAATCCAGGATGACAGCCCTACCCTGTTTCGCGGCCTCTGCCAGACGTGCGCTGTCATAGGGAACCCACCGGATCTCTGTCTTCTTCTGCTGGCCGGCCAGGAAGAGGATGACCGCAGCCAGAAGGAGCAGTATTCCGAAGCCCCGTTTCACATACGCAAATCCGCGTCGAGGGCTCCGGCTCTTTTCAAGCCACCCGAGATGCACCCCTGCCCCCAAGAGAACGATTGCGACAATGGACGATTTGAGGACGGAAGAATGGAACAGCGGGAGGACCATGTAGGCTGCCATCCCGATCAATACCCATCCGAACGCATTGCGGATCCAGACCATCCACCCGCCTGAGAGAGGAAGCCGCTCCAGGGTGCTTGAAAAAACCGCCAGGACCGCAAGGGGAAATCCGAGTCCGATACTCAGCACGAAGAAGTAAAGAATCCCAAGGACAGGATCTCCCTTCTGCCCGACAAAGGTGAGCAGGCCCAGGATAAACGGGCCCAGACAGGGGGCGGCAACCACCCCGAGGGTTAGCCCCATGAAAAATGTGCCGAAATACCCCCCAAAACTCCTCGCGGATATTTGCATGAGGCCTGAAGGGAGTCTGATCTCCCAGAAGCCGAAAAAGCTGGCAGCCAGAGCGATGAAGATACCGGCCACAACGGCCAGCACCACGGGGCTCTGGAGCGCCGAACCCAGCAGGCCTCCCGAAAGGGCGGCGAAAGCGCCGAGAGAGGCGTTGGCGCATGCCAGGCCCAGCATGTAGAGTAATCCATGAAGAAAGCGCCTCCCTCCTTTTTGCCCGCTCCGGCCGCCGAAATACGATACCGTAATCGGAATGAGGGGATAGACGCAGGGGGTCAGGTTGAGCGCCATGCCTCCCAGCAGGATACCCAGCAGGGTCAGCAGGAGCCCCGCTCCGGGTGTAAGATCCGTCGGTGCAAATTGTCCTTTTCCCCGAGATTCGGCCTGGGCAAAAAAGATTTGGTTGATCGCTGTCGTTTGCGTACCATGATCGACAACCACGACTGCAAATGAGAAGGGGATGGTTTCAGGAGGAAGGCAGGACGTATCTGAACAGGCCTGATAGGAGAAATATCCTTCCAGTTTCCTGGTTCCCGCCGGAATCTCTCTGCTGATCCTGAGGGAGGCCCGGACCAGAAAGGTCCCGGAGTAGACGTTGAGCGTTTCCGTGCTGAAGGGAAATCGCTTCTTCTGCGGTGCTGGGAAACGGATATGGACAATCTCCAGGCCGGGGGCAGGGGTAAACCGCAGGGCGCTGGGGATGAGTTCCCCGCCACCCTTCCCCGCTTCATGGATGTACCAGTGATCGGAAAGCCTGATCCGGAAAAGCAGGGGGTAGGCCCCTCCTGCCGGATATCTGCCCCGGGACTGAACCACCGTTACCCGGGCGGTGGCCGGCCAGGCCGCCGGCGCGCACAGTGCCGCTATACCGAGGCAGACCAGGAATATCCGTAGCAGTACAGCTTTTCTCAAAAATCTTACCTCTTTGCGAGCGGGCAATTGTCAGCATGGCACAAGCTTCCTTGTCCCGGAGTACTCTTCTCTTCACAAACTGCGTCTTGCTTCCTGATGATCACAGAGGCTTTCGATAGGGAGACTCCTCCTTGCTCCCCTCCAGGATCCCGCGCATGCGGTTCCTTTCAGCCCGCGCTTTCCGGAGTTTCAGTTCCAGCTCCGGCCTCTTTTCAGCAGGACTTTCCAGCAGGGCTTTTTCCAGGTACTCCACGTCTTTTTCGAGGCGATACAAATCCTTCGCGATGAGGCGGATTGACATTTCGGTTCTCAAATCCTCTTGAGGTCTTTCATTTCCTCATCAAGGGGATCCATCTCTTTCTCCCGGCCGAACTTTTTCAGCCGCTCCCGCAGTTCGTCCATTCTTTTCTCAAGCTCTGGGAGGATCTCTTTTTCGAACTTCCCACGGGCATCGGCTCCCTTCTGCTTCAAGTCCTCCATCAGATCGTTCAGCTGTTTCCGGAGCATCTTCATTTCATCTGAATCGGGAATCCTTCGGAGCGGTTCCGTCATCTCATCAAGAGTTCCCTGCAGGTCCTTGAGCGTATCCTTCATGCTGCCAAAGAACTGGTCAAGCACCACCGCCGTGCGGGACGAGCCTTCCACCGTAACCCCTTTCTGAAGGGGCTCCCCCCCTTTTACGGAATCGACCACCTCAACGGCCTTTCTTGTTTCATCCTGAGGGTCCTTACTGATGAGAAATCGGGAATTGCCGGTCGTGGCGTGGGTGAATTCCTTTGCGATAACCACTTTCACCAGGTAGTCACCTTCCTTGCTGTAGACAATTTCGATGACTTTCCCGATTCTATTCTGTTCATAGACCACCGGATCTTCTGCCCTCAGTCCGGAAATCTCCGGGAATCGGATCTTGAAGGTCAATCCCTCTTCTGAACAGCCCACCACGAAAAGCATGACAGAAGCAATAAATATCAATGAGTTACGTAAGCCCATCGTTTCCTCCGAAGTCCTTTATGAGTTGAGAGGAATGTTTCTTCAATACTCAAAAATTACCAGCTCCCGAATGACCATGCAAGCGAAAACCATATTCACCATTCAGGTAAACAGATTGACAAGAGCGCGGCTTTTGTATAGCGTACTTATGCTGCGAATGCCCCCGGAACCCTCTTTTTGGAAAGGAGCACAGCCATATCTGATTTTTCACAAAATATTCATCACATCACCACATTCCATATCCTCCAGCAGGATCGGAAATACCTGCGCTCCCAGCTGCGCCTCCATTCCAGATGGAAGAAGACTGTCCTCATTCTCCCTCTCCTGGCCAGCGAGTATATGGCGGCGGAGAATGCCCCGGTTTTCAGGAACATCCTGAAGCAATTAAAAACAGTCACCTATGTCTCCATGATTATCTTCGGGCTTGACAGGGCCACGGAAGAGGAAGCCCATCGCCTGAACGAACTGGTATCATCCTACGGCATCAAGAATTATCTGATCCAGTGGAATGACGGTCCAGGATTCAGCCATATCTATGGGAAACTCAACGATGCCGGCTTCAATTTCAGTGAGCCCGGTAAGGGCAAGAACATGTTCCTGAGCTTCGGGATCGCCATTGCCCTCGGCGCTCACTCCATCGGGCTGATCGACGCAGACATCAGGTCTTTCAGACGGATACAGCTGGATCGCCTTCTGTATCCTGTGGTAGCCCTGGATTACGATTTCTCAAAGGCCTACTATACCCGCCTGAGGGAAAGGCAGTTTTACGGTCGGGTGAAAAGGCTGCTTCTGGACCCGCTTCTCCTCACCCTGAAGAGAAAATTTGCCGATACCAAAGAGGACAAGATGCTGGATCTCATCGAGTTCCTGTTGGGGTTCAATTATCAGCTCTCCGGGGAAGTTGCCTTTCACGTGGACCTGCTGAGAAAAATGCGTTTCGCCACGAACTGGGGAGTTGAAATTTTCACACTGATAGAGGTCTACAGGAAAGCCTCATCTACAGCCCAGGTCATGTTTTCTGAAGAGCCTTTCGACCACAAACATCAGGATATCTCCGCTGATGACCGCTCAAAGGGGCTCAACCGCATGGCAATCGACATTGTAACAACCCTCATGAACGCCTTGATCATCGAAGAGGGACTCGAAATATCGGACACCTTTTTTCGCGATTTGTCCATTACCTACCAGGCCTTGGCCGAAGACCAGGTCAAGAAATATTCCGATGATGCCGGGTTCAGTAATTTGACATACGATCGAGACACTGAAGAATACCTCGTCAAGGAAGTCTTTCGCAATTCCATCCTTGAGGCGGGCGAGCTCCTCGCCGCTCCCTACAGGGTAACTGAGAGATTCCTGCGATTTGTCCATTCCCACGCGGAATTCAAACCCTTTCTTGAGCAGGGCCTGTCCGATGCCATCCTGGAAGTCGAGAGGAGGGCGCAGCAGGGCGTTTTTCAAATGCCTCAAACCGTCTCGTGGGAGAGGGTGTCCAATAAACTCCCCAGGATCTTTTATGATCTTATTGAGGTGGTCGAGGGAGAAAAAAGGCGTTTCGTCTTATGAAGGATGACGCTTTCCCCGGCCTCTCCATGAATCCCGCCTGGGTCTTGTTTACCGATCTGGACGGGACCCTCCTGGATTCCGATACCTATTCCTGGGAGGAAGCCCGAGAGGCGCTTGATCTATGCAGGCAACGCGGGGTGAACATCATCCCTGCGTCGAGCAAGACCAGAGCGGAGATGGAGGTCCTCCGTGACCTGATATCCCTGCCGGGACCGTTTATTTCCGAGAATGGCGGGGGTATTTTTTTGCCCATAAGATCCGGGGAGGAGCCTCCGCCGGGAGCTATGGCCGATGGGGAGCTGTGGAAATGGCCCCAAGGCGTCCCCTACAAAGATCTTCGCCGTCTGCTGAAGGAAATGGGCGAGGAAATGGGCTATACGCTCATCGGTTTTTCGGATATGGGTGTCGACCGAATCGCGGACCTCACCGGCCTCGACACTTCAATGGCAAAACTGGCTGCCCGGAGAGAATTCGATGAGCCCTTCCTGGTGGGCTCACCCGTGAATCCGGACATGAGGGCCCTCCGACGCGCCGCCGAACAGAGAGGGCTCACAATCGCAGAAGGAGGACGGTTTATTCACCTCCAGGGAGTGAATGATAAAGGCCGGGCCATGGAACAGCTCATATCCCTTTATGAGAAAAGGCACGGAAGAGTGGTTTCGGTTGCGCTGGGAGACGGCCCCAATGATTTTTCCATGCTCGAACGGGCCGACTTCCCCGTACTGATCCGATCTAAGCGTGATTATCCCGAGCTTATCAAGCGAATCCCGAGTCTCGTTGTCACACGAGGAGAGGGACCCAAAGGCTGGAATGAGGCGGTACTGCATATTCTTCAATCAAGGAGCGAGCAGGGATGACTGAACAGTTTCAATCCGAGATAAACCCTGACGAGGTAAAAAAGGCTGAATTGGTGGTCTGCATACCATCCTACAATGAGGCGGATTCCATCGCCTATCCCACTGCGCAGGCTGACAAAGGACTCAGCAAGTATTTCAAAGACCGGGCTTCGGTGATTATCAACTGCGATAATAACTCCCCGGACAACACCGGGCAGGCTTTCCTGGACACTCCCACCAGCACACCGAAAATGTATCTCTCAACTCCTCCGCGTGTCAAAGGGAAGGGCAATAATTTTAAAAACCTCTTCAAAAAGGTGGTGGAGCTGCGCGCGAAGGCGGTCCTCGTGGTGGACGCAGACCTGAAGAGCATTACTCCTGAGTGGATCAAGCACCTCGGCGAGCCTTTGTTTGAAGGGTTTTCCTATGTTGCGCCCCTCTATGTCCGGCACAAGTACGACGGCACTATCACGAACGCCATCGCGTATCCCATGACCCGGGCGCTGTACGGCAGGCGTGTTCGACAGCCCATCGGAGGGGACTTCGGGTTCAACGGCAGGCTTGCCGGGGTGTACGCCGACAGTCCTGTCTGGGACGAGGCGGTTGCCAATTTCGGCATTGATATCTGGATGACAACACTGGCCATCAACCAGCGGGAGCAGATCTGCCAGTCTTTTATGGGCAGGCCAAAAATCCACCGCACAAAAGACCCCGGCGCGCACCTGGGTCCCATGTTCAGGCAGGTCGTGGGAACCATGTTTTCCATGATGACGGAATTGGAAGACTTCTGGAAGAAGATCAAATACAGCCGGCCGACCGCTATCTACGGCTTTGGACTCGGCGAGGTGGAAATGCCCCCCAAGGTGGAGGTAAACACCAGGAACCTCATGGAAAAATTTCACAAAGGATTTGCCGAATATCGCGACCAGTGGAAAGAGGTCCTGACGGATGAGGTCTGCAAAAAGCTCGAGGAGATCGGAGAGATGGGAGAGGCGGTATTTACCTTCCCGACGGACCTCTGGGCCCGGGTGCTCTTTGACATGGCGGTTGCCTACCGCAACACGATTATTGACCGGGATTTGATGATGGAATCTCTGATCCCTCTCTACTTCGGAAGGACCCTTTCCTTCGTGAGAAGAACCAAGCGCATGTCCATTAAGCAGGCTGAAGAGGCTATTGAGCAGGATTGCGCGGTATTTGAAATGGCGAAACCCTATCTTCTCAAACGCTGGAATGAGGGGTAACCGCCTGCTCAGCAAAGAAAAGATATCGTGCCTGCAAAAAGATTCCCATGCTCCTTTTCGCCTGTGTCCGCCTCGAATAATCGGGGTGCTTTTGATGCAACAAAAGGACCGTCATCTTACCAGGATGAGCCGGACGTCCATGACATTGGTGTTGGTGGGACCGGTCACGAGCAGGTCCCCGGTCTTCTGCAAGAAGTGGTAAGCGTCATTGTTGTCCAGGAAATCCTTTGACCTCATTCCCGCTTCCCTGCCCCGGCGCACGGTAAGGGGGTCCACGATCCCTCCGGCCGCATCTGTAGGCCCGTCATTTCCGTCTGTTCCCCCACTCAGAATCACTACCCGCGGGGCAACCCCATCCAGGTCCATCGCGGCGGCGAGACAGAATTCCTGGTTGCGTCCCCCGAGGCCGTTTCCGCGGATGGAGACGGTGGTTTCTCCGCCGGAGATGATGCAGGCAGGGGGAGAAAGCGGGTGTCCGGTTTTCAAGACCTCCTTTGCAATGGCAGCATGAACGCGGGCAACTTCCCTGGTCTCCCCTTCCATCATGGACGAGAGGAGCAGGGTCCCGTATCCCAGAGCTCGGGCCGTGCGCTCTGCCGCCTCCAAAGCCAGAATGTTGCTCCCCACAATGACATTGAAGACACGATCAAAGGCGGGATCCCCTTCTTTCGGGGTTTCGGAGAGTTCCCCCCTGGTACCTGCCGCTAAATACGCTCCCACTGTTGGCGGAACGTCGAGAAGCGAATACTTATGCAGAATTTCGCCGGCCATTTCAAAAGTCGAGGAATCGGGAACAAACGGTCCCGACGCAATGACGTCCATCTTGTCCCCGACCACATCGGAAAGCATCAGGTTGATGGTGGTGGCCGGAAAAGCGGCCCGGGCCATCTGGCCCCCTTTGGAAAGAGAGATGTGCTTTCGCACGGCATTGATCTCATCTATGCTGGCCCCGCATTCGAGGAGCATCCGGGTGATGGCCTGGCTTTCCTCGAGGGGAATTTCTCCTGCGGGTCGGGCAAGCAGTGCCGATCCTCCCCCGGAGATGAGAGAAAAAATCAGGTCCTTCTCGCCCGCGCCGTCGAGAAGTTCCAGGATCTTCTTTGTACCGAGCACACTGTTTTCATCGGGCAAAGGATGACCCGCCTCGATGATCTGAATCCGGGACAGGGAAGTGGTGAAACCGTATTTTACGTTAATCACTCCTCCATGGAGCCTGGGGCCGAGGATATCTTCAATGGCCTTTCCCATGGGCGCTGTAGCCTTCCCTCCCCCAACAACCAGTACCCGGTCAAAACCGCTCAGATCAATCTGCTGGAGTTCCTGCTCTTCACGGCCCAGATGGAGGATGTTCCTTTCCAGGCGCACAAACCGCTTCACTGCCTCGTAAGGATCCACGGCTGCGACTGAACTCCTGAATATCTTTTCCGCATGAGTACGCATCTGATCGAGCATCATTATCCCCGTGTGTCGACATTTGATTGAACCGGCTTGTAAGAGAGGAAAATAGAGTACTTGCGATACATTGACAGGGCAGGAAGTTCCCTTCCCCTACCGATTGTACGGCTTATTTTCCTGCATATTACCCATTCATGCTCATAATGTCCATTGAGAAACATATTTCAATGTTTTTCCACTATATATTGTATTTTTCCTTGACCTTTGTCGCAATACATTGTATGTAGGCCCCCAACATGGAGGAAGAACGCCCCCTACCACAAAGGCACAAGCACTATGATCGAAGACTCTTTCTGGCGAAGAGTCTCACTTTCTGTGCCGGTACGATCCTGGGATTCAACTTTCTCTCAAGGGCGGAAGCAAAGGAAACGATCTTTTATCCCATAGTCAATCCCCCATTGCAAGCATGCCCTGCAGCTCCTTCTCCCGCAAGAATCGCATTGATCATTGATGATATCGGAAGCAGCGTCTCCCGTGCCAGGGCGTTCCTGGCCCTGGGCATTCCCATAACGTTCGCCATACTTCCCCAGCTGGAGTACTCAGTACCTTTGGCCGGAGAAATCCACAGCATGGGGCATGAGATCATGCTTCACCAGCCCATGGAACCTTATTCCAGCGAAATCGACCCGGGACCCGGCGCCGTCTATGTGGCATACAATGCCCCTGAAATAGAAGAAGTTGTCGAGAACAATCTCTCGCAGATCCCTCAGGCAACGGGTGTGAATAACCACATGGGCTCAAGGTTCACCTCATACTCCAGCAAGGTGGCGCCGGCACTGAAGATCATCAAGCAGAAGAATCTCTTTTTTGTTGACAGCCTGACAACCTGCCATTCCAAGGCCTACAAATTGGCCAAGCGTCTTCACATGCGGGCGGCGCCGAGGAATGTTTTTCTGGACCATGAGCCCGGCCTCCCCGCTATTCGCCTTCAGCTCGCCCACCTCAAGCACCACGCCCTCACCTACGGTGCCGCCATAGGGATAGGCCACCCTCACATCACGACGCTGGCAGCACTCCATGAATTCAAATGGGCGATGGAAGAAGAAGGAAGCGTCCTGGAACTCGTCCCCGTATCCCACTTGCTTTAGCCCCCTGTCACTGGTAGAATCTTTTTAGAAATTAAGACACAGAGCTAAGGGAGAAAAACAATTTGCTTTTTTTGCCCTTAACACTCTGTGCTCTGTGTGAGATAGGCGCTGTTGAAAATGGGTCTTTCTGGGAGAGCGAGGTCAGGAAAGGCGACGCGAACCAATCAGGAGAAACGACGATGAGTATTACAAACGGGTTTCAACTTTTAAAAGAACGGAAAATTCCTGAACTGAACGTTTTTGCCCGGTTCTTTACACACGAAAAAACCGGAGCGGAACTCCTTTCTCTCTCCAACGATGATGAGAACAAGGTTTTCGGCATTACCTTCCGAACGCCCCCGTTCGATTCAACGGGTGTGGCCCACATCCTCGAGCACTCAGTGCTCTGCGGCTCCCGAAAATATCCGGTGAAAGAGCCTTTCGTGGAACTTCTGAAGGGCTCCCTGCAGACGTTCCTGAATGCTTTCACCTATCCGGACAAGACCTGCTATCCGGTGGCCAGCCAGAACCTGACGGATTTCTATAACCTGATCGATGTGTACCTGGATGCGGTTTTTTATCCCCGCCTCACGCGCCATGTGCTTGAACAGGAAGGGTGGCATTATGAGCTGCACGGCCCCGATGATCCCATGTCTTACAAAGGCGTGGTGTTCAGCGAAATGAAAGGAGCCTATTCTTCCCCCGAACAGGTCCTCTCCAGGTACATTCTGCAGTCACTTTTTCCCGACAACCCTTACGGACTGGATTCAGGAGGGGATCCAAAAGAAATTCCGAGACTCTCCTTTGAGCAGTTCACGGCATTCCACGCCCGGTATTACCATCCCTCCAATGCCCGGATCTATTTTTACGGGAATGATGACCCTGAGCAGCGACTCAGGATCGCAGACGACTATCTCAGGGACTTCGAACACGCCGAGATTCTTTCTCCTGTTTCCCTCCAACCGCCGTTTCAGGCGCCGCGGCGCGTAAGACGTCCTTTCATGGCCCCGGAGGAAGGACCGGAAAAATCCAAGGGAATGATCACCGTGAACTGGGCAATCGGAGAGACAAGTCAAGTGGACAGCAATTTTTCCCTCAGGATCTTGGAGTACATTCTTCTCGGAATGCCCGCCTCGCCTTTGAGAAAGGCACTGACCGATTCGGGTCTGGGGGAGGACCTGGCCGGCGAAGGCCTGGGCGATGAACTGCGTCAGCTCTATTTCTCGACCGGACTCAAGGGAATTGAGATGAAGGACGCAGACAAGGTCGAACAGCTCGTCTTTGAGACCCTTGACGAACTCTCGGAACGGGGAATTGATCCGAACACCGTTGAAGCGGCTTTGAACACCATTGAATTCCGCCTGCGGGAAAACAACACGGGCCGGTTTCCGCGGGGGCTCCTCTTGATGTTGAGATCCCTGACCTCCTGGTTGTACGACGATGATCCCATAGCCCTCCTCGCGTTCAGGAAGCCTCTGGAAAAAATCAAAGCCCGGTGGGGGAAAGATCCGCGATTTTTCGAATCCCAAATAAAACGTCTTCTGCTCGAGAACACCCACAGGACCACCCTTGTCCTTGAACCCGACCCAGGCTTGCATGAACAGGAACTTGCCGAGGAAAACCGGAGACTCGGAGAAATCCGGTCGAAGATGGGTGCGGATCGCCTCATGGAAATCGTGGAAGAGACCCGGGAGCTCAACCGCATCCAGGGAACGCCCGATTCTCCGGAAGCGCTCGCCACCATCCCGGGCCTGAAGCTGGAGGACCTTGAGCGGACGAACAAGATTATTCCCATTGAGGAAGTGGAACACAGGGAAGTTCCTCTCCTGTTTCACGACCTGTTTACCAACGGCATTGCCTATCTGGATGTGGGAATGGATCTTCACTCCCTTCGTGAACGGTATCTCCCGTACGTCCCTCTTTTCGGACGCGCCCTGCTCGAAATGGGGACCGAAAAGGAGGATTTTGTCAGGTTGACCCAGCGCATAAGCCGGGACACGGGCGGGATCGTGCCGACGCCTTTCACCTCGAGCCACAGGGTAAACGAGGCGTCTGTGGCACGGCTGTTCCTGCGGGGGAAGGCAATGGTCCCCCGGGCAGGAGAGTTGCTGGATATCCTGCGGGACGTTCTCCTGACGGTCCGCCTTGATAACCGGGAGCGCTTCAGGCAGATGGCGCTGGAAGAGAAGGCCTCAGCGGAACGAGCCCTGATACCGCAAGGCCACCAGGTCGTAACCCTGCGGCTTCGCTCCCATTACAGCGAGGCACACTGGGCCGCGGAACAAATGGGGGGGATAAGCTACCTCTTTTTCCTGAGGGACCTTATCCGGCGGGTTGAAGAAGACTGGACCGGCGTCCTCACCACGCTTGAGACCATGCGCGAGACGCTGGTGAGCACCCGCAATATGCTCGTGAATGTGACGGTAGATGACAAGAGCCGGACTGCCCTGGCATCGGATATCCACGCTTTCCTTGATGAACTGCCGGACGGAGGAAGGAAGATGGAATCATGGACTCTTACCAGCCATCCTCGTTTTGAAGGGATGACTATTCCTTCACAGGTAAACTACGTGGGCAAAGGGACTGATCTCTACGCCCTGGGCTACCGTTTTCACGGTTCGGCCCTGGTGATCAGCCGCTACCTGCGCACCGGATGGCTCTGGGAACAGGTCCGCGTCCAGGGGGGCGCCTATGGAGCCTTTTGCATGCTTGACCGTCTCTCGGGTATCCTGACTTTTGTCTCCTATCGTGATCCGAACATCCTCAAAACCCTCGAGACCTTCGACCGAACGGCAGGTTTTCTGAAAGAACTCGATCTCACTGACGAAGAACGGGTGAAAAGCATCATCGGCGCGATCGGTGACGTGGACACCCATCTGCTTCCGGACGCAAAGGGGTATACCTCGATGATCCGGCATCTTTGCGGAGATTCAGAAACAGAACGCCAACAGATGCGGGAAGAGATCCTTGGAACATCCGCACGGGATTTCGCTGCATTTGCCGATTTTCTCGCGGAAATGGATCGGGAAGGGACCGTGAAGATCCTGGGATCGCCGGATGCCGTCGAGGCGGCAAATGCAGCCCGATCGGGCGACCTTGAAGTCTTTCGGGTCCTGTAAAAGTTCATCACCCGGGAGGAAAATATAGTTTCCTATTTTCAGGTGCCATGCTATAGAAGCATGTATCAATTGATCGACTGATCAACGACCGTTTCTTACCAGGGATGTCGTTCTACCAGGGAGAAAACTGCAGATGGGGAAATTTACAGTCACGTTCTTTCCTGATGAAAAATCCGTGGACGTTGAAGAAGGGACCAGAATTGCGGAGGCCGCCCAGCAAGCCGAGGTGTTTATCAACAACCTCTGCGGGGGCGAAGGGGTCTGCGGCGGGTGCAAGGTCCAGGTGACGGCTGGAACAGCCGAGGCCGAAGAACACGCCCTGGGACTATTATCTGATGACGAGATAGCATCAGGATACGTCCTGGCCTGCCAGACCGAGATTCATGACGACCTGGATATCTTCATCCCCCCGGAAACCAGAATGGAGGATGCGCAGATCATGACCGGGGAAGCGGCCGCGATTTCCCGGTCAGAGGAAGACAAGCCCCTGGTTCGAAAGATATTCCTGGAATTACCGCCGCCAACGCTGGAGGACAACATTGCGGATATCGAACGGATATCCCGGGAATTGCGGCGGAAGCTCGGCTGGCACTCATATGATATCCACCTGGAATGCCTGAAAGGGCTGTCTGAAAAGCTCCGGGACAGCGACTGGAAAGTCACCGTCACGGTGGCAAAAGACAGAGATCGCTATCGAATCCAGAGGATCGAACCTCTCGATACGACCACTCGGAATTATGGTGTGGCAGTCGACGTGGGTACCACCACCGTTGTCATCCAGCTCATTGACATCCATTCCAAGGAGGTCCTTGGGGTTGAGGGCTCCCACAATCTCCAGGCGAGCTATGGAGAGGATGTTATTTCCAGGATGATTTTTGCGTGCGGCAGGGGAGGCCTGGATCCCCTGCATGAAGCCATCATAAAGAATATCAACCAACTCATTGAGAAGCTGGCAGAGAAAACCAACGTCCTGAGAGATGATATCAATGCCATCGTGGCGGCAGGAAACACGACCATGAGTCATTTTCTGCTCGGCCTCACCCCCTGTTCAATCCGTCTGGAACCGTACGTGCCCACGGCCGATGAGTACCCCCAGGTCCCGGCAAAGGATCTCGGGATCCGTATCAGCCCCAATGGCTTCCTTGAGACCATTCCCAGCGTGGCCTCTTACGTGGGAGGAGACATCGTCGCCGGCGTCATGTCATGCGGCATTGCAGATCACCCGGAGGTGAAGGGTCTCATCGATATCGGGACCAACGGAGAGATAGCCATCGGAAATAACGAATGGCTTGTGTGCTGTTCCGCCTCCGCGGGCCCTGCTTTTGAAGGCGGCGGCACCCGATGCGGCATGCGGGCCATAAAAGGCGCCATTGAAAAGATCGAAATCGCGAACGGGAAGGTCAACTATCAGACCATCGGAAAGGCGCCCGCCCGCGGCATTTGCGGATCCGGCCTTATCGACTCTATTCATGAACTGGTGAGAAACGGGATCATCGGTGCCGACGGCAAGTTTCACCGCACCCTGAAGGACGACCGCCTGGCCGTGGAAGACGACATCCCCCAGTACACCATTGCGTATGGTGAAGAAACGGAAACGGGAGAGCCCGTGGTCATCACCGAATCAGACATCGATAACCTCATGAAATCAAAGGGTGCGGTCTTCGCGGCCATCAAATCCCTGGTGGATTACATCGGTCTCTCCTTTGACCAGATTGATACGTTCTACGTGGCAGGCGGGTTCGGGAACTTTTTGAACATCCCGAAGGCGGTATCCATCGGCCTCCTGCCCGACATCCCCCGGGAAAAGATCCAGTTCATCGGGAACAGTTCCCTGACCGGGGCACGCATGTCGCTGCTCTCTGAAGGCGCCCTTGAAAAATGCGTGAACATTTCGAGATCCATGACAAATATTGAACTTTCCAATTACCAGCCATTCATGGACGAATACATAGCCGCCCTCTTTCTGCCCCACACCGACCGGAAGCTTTTTCCCTCCGTCACCTATTGAGGGGGTGTCGTTCGTCCATCGCCATGGCCTCTTCATGTCGGGAGCGTATGCAGGGCGAAAGGCATGATCGGACATAGGGCGCAACGTCATGGTGGTGACCTTTCGAGCGCCCCCTCCTCCGCGACTGATTCTCCTCCTGCAGGCGAGGGCATCAGGAGGTCCCTCGAGGCACGTCCGGAGAAAAACCGGGTGAATCAAAACCTCTATGAATGAGCAGGCATAAGGAGACAAGACCTATGGCTGATAAGAATTCAGGGGAAGCGGCACTCGTTACGTATGAAAGGGAAGGCCATGTGGGATTTATTACCCTCAGAAGACCCGAAAAACGAAATGCCCTTACCCTGGCCATGTGGAAGACGCTCAATGATGCCATAGGCTCGGCAGAGAAGGACAGGGAAGCGAGGGTCGTTCTTCTCCAGGGAGAGGGAAAATCCTTCTGCGCGGGCCTGGACCTGAGCCCTGACAACGAACTGGCCTCCATTATGGGAGGCACGCCGGGGGCTGGGCAAAAAACAAGCCTTTTTGGAATAATCAGGGATCTCCAGGCGATCCATATCCGGCTGGAATGCCTTCCACAACCAACTATTGCTGTCATCCACAGCCACTGCCTGGGAGCCGGCCTCGAGCTGGTTCTCTGCTGCGATATGAGACTGTGTTCGGCTGATGTGCAGTTCGCCCTGCCGGAGGCAAAGCTTGCCATCATCACGGACGTGGGCGGGCTTCAGCGTCTCCCGAAAATCGTGGGACCCGGACACGCGAGGGAAATCGCTTTCAGGGCCCACAGATTTGACGCCGGCAAAGCGCGCTCCATTCAACTGGTGAACCATGTCTATCCCGACAAAGAGACCCTGTTCGTCGAAGCACGCAAAATTGCCGGAGAAATAGCTGCAAACCCACCGCTCGCTGTCCAGGGCGCCAAGGATGTCATGCTCTTTGACGATCACGCCAATTTAGAAGAATCTCTTCGCTACAATGCAGCAAGGTCGTGCATGATCCTTCCCTCGGAAGACCTTTTCGAGGCGGTATCGGCATACACGCAGAAACGCAAGGGCACCTTCAAAGGGGCATAGGGAGGAGAAAAAATGAACTCGAAAGCGGTCATCACCTGCGCCCTGACAGGAGTGCTCACCGATCCCGCGGTTCACCATGTGCCTGTCACACCCGAGGAAATGGCAGAACAGGCGGCCCAGGCGTTCAACGCGGGGGCATCCATTGTCCATTGTCATTTCAGGAACCAGGGAAAGGGGAAAGGACACCTTCCTTCCTGGGACCTTGAGACGGTTGGCGCCATTCTCGCCGCCATAAAGCAGCGGGTGCCGGAAATAATCATATGTATGAGTACGGGAGTAGTGGGACCCGATATATCAGGCCCGGCAGCGTGCCTTGAGACATTCAAGCCCGAGATGGCAGCGTGCAACGCGGGGTCTCTCAATTATCTGAAACTCCGATCCGACGGATCCTGGGCCTGGCCGCCAACCCTTTTTGACAACCCGGTGGAAAAGATACAGGGATTTCTCCGGGTGATGAAGGCCAACGAAATCGTTCCCGAATTCGAGTGCTTTGACTCGGGTATTGTCAGGAGTGTCGCGCTCTTCAAAAAGAACGGCATGTTCGAGGGAAATGCCCATATTTCCCTGGTCATGGGCGTGGCAAGCGGCATGCCGTCAAAGCCCGGGTGGCTTCCCCTGCTGATCGAGGAGATGCCTGAGGGCGCACACTACCAGGTGATTGCCATCGGGAGGAAAGAGGTGTGGGATCTCCACCGCCGATGCGTTGAATTGGGAGGAAACGTGAGGACCGGACTGGAAGACACCTTCTACCTGCCGAACGGCGAGAAAGCGAAAAATAACGGGGTGCTCATCGAGGCCCTCGCGCGTATCGTCCGGGAGGTGGGCCGGGACATTGCGAACCCTGCGGAGGCCAGGCAGATCCTTGGCCTGAGATCAACGTAGACACCGATGCTGAAGCAGTATATCTCATGCTGCCGCGGGAGCTCAAGAGAAAACACCAGGACAAACAAGGAGGGAAGAGAATGGCCTTAAACCTGGAAGCCGTCGGCAAACCCCTCGGCCCGGTAAGAAAGGAGTATACCTGGAAAGATGTGGTCTTGTACGCCCTGGGCGTTGGCGCAGGTTTTGATGAACTTGAATACTGTTTTGAACAATACCTCAAAGTGATCCCCAGCTTTTCCATTGCCGGCGTGTTCGAATTCCTGGCAGAGGTAGGGATGAATTCCAACGCGGACCTTTCCGGGATTCTCCACGGGGAACAGGATATCTTTTTCCACAACACCATACCCGCCGAAGGAACGCTGAGTACGGAAGGGCGTATTACACACATGTTCGACAAGGGTGCGGACAAGGGGGCACTGGTCGTGGCCGAGGCCGAGACATATCACTCAAACGGCCGAAAGCTCTTTACCAATATTTTCACCTTGTTTTGCAGAAAAGACGGGGGGTTCGGGGGAAATCCCGGTCCCAACGAAAAAGTGGCGTTTCCTGACAGACCTCCGGACCATGAAGAACACGCCGTTCCTTCCCCTGATCAGCCGCTCCTGTACCGGTTGTCAGGAGATATATTCCAGCTTCACGCAGACCCTGACTTTGCAAAGGCCAGCGGTTTCCGGAAACCCATCATGCACGGGCTCTGCACCCATGGATATGCCTGCAGGGCCGTCATAAAGCATCTTTTTCCCGGCGAACCCGAGCGCATGACAAGATTCAGGGTCCGCTTCTCCCGGACCCTTTATCCCGGCACCCCCATTGTCACCCAGATATGGAAGAAAGAGGAAGGCAAAGCCCTTTTCCAGACGATCAATGCCGAGAACAACGACGTGGTGATCGACGGGGGCATTGTGGAATGGCTGAGCCCGGAAGAACTCGAAAGCCGGGAAAGCCTGGGAGGAATCCGGTTTGACGACAGGGTGGCGATCGTGACCGGCGCGGGCGCCGGATTGGGGCGCGCCTACGCCATGGAACTGGCCAAGAGGGGTGCGAAGGTCGTGGTAAACGACCTCGGCGGGACCAGGGACGGCACCGGGGTCGGCTCCAGTGGTCCTGCAGACCGGGTGGTGGAGGAGATCCTTGGAATGGGGGGGAAGGCCGTTGCCAGTTATCACTCTGTGGCGACCCCGGAGGGGGGGCAGGCCATTGTAGACGCTGCGGTCAAGGCCTTTGGGAAACTGGATATCGTCATCAACAACGCCGGTATCCTCAGGGACAAGACCATCATAAAGATGGAACCCGACAACTGGGATGCGGTCATGGATGTGCACCTCAAGGGCGCGTACAACGTGACGAGACCGGCCTTTATCAGGATGCGCGAAAACAGGTACGGCCGCATCATATTTACGACCTCCGCATCCGGACTTTATGGAAACTTCGGGCAGGCAAACTATGCCGCCGCCAAGATGGGCCTCGTGGGCTTCATGAACACCCTGAAACTGGAGGGTGAAAAACACAATATCAAGGTAAACACCGTGGCCCCTGTGGCAGCCACGAGACTCACGGAAGACATCCTTCCTCCTGATCTAAAGGAAAAACTCAAACCCGAATTCGTGGCCCCGCTGGTGCTCTATCTCTGTTCCGAGCAGTGTCCGGTGACCGGGGCCATATACAATGCGGGCATGGGCTACTTCAACCGGGTCGTCGTGAGGACGGGCCCGGGCTCGGTCGTGGGAAACGGGATTGAAGCCCCGTCTCCCGATGAGGTGGCCGCCTCCATGGACAAGATCAGGTCCCTCGAAGGGGCCGCGGAATATCCCAACGCCACGGCGGCCTTCAGCCCCATGCTGGATGCGTTCAAACCCAAAAAGCAGGAGACAGGCCGCGACTCAGGAACCGGGCTCAGCGTGAAGGCCGTCTTTGACGGGCTCCCGGGAGCTTTCCAGGCAGACAAGGCGGCCGGGGTGAACGTTGTATTTCAGTTCAATATCTCCGGAGCCACGGGCGGTTCATGGTACGTGACTGTCAAGGACGGCGACTGCCGGGTCGATGAAGGGACCTATGATAGGCCCACCACAACCATAGAGATGGGCGACGATGATTTTGTGAAGATGATCTCCGGTGAGTTGAAGGCCATGGCCGCCTACACGGGCGGGAAGCTCAAGATCGGCGGGGACCTCATGAAGTCTCAGCTCATTGAAAAGCTGTTCACCTTTTAGAGTTAAGAGTGTCTATAGTGAGCTAAAATGATCTAAAGTTGAGGAGGATTACCCATGATCGGCATCACTTCCTTCGGCGGTTATATCCCGAGACTGCGCCTCAACCGCATGAGCATCTTTCAAAGCATGGGCTGGTTTGCCCCGGCCGTCGTCATGGTTGCCCAGGGGGAGCGCTCCTTCTGCAACTGGGATGAAGACGCCTTGACAATGGCGGTGGAGGCATCGCGCGATTGCCTCAAGGGGGTTGACAGATCCGCCATTGACGCCCACTACCTCTGCTCCACGACGCTTCCCTTTGCAGACAGGTCTTGTGCGGGCGTGGTGAAGACCGCCCTGAACCTGAGGGACAATATTGTCGCGGCCGATTTCACCACCTCCATGAAATGCGGCACCAGCGCTCTGGTCACGGCACTTGAGGCCGTAAAGGGCGGCGACAAACAGAACATCCTGGTAACGGCGTCGGACAAACGGGAAAGCAAGGCAGCATATTTCTACGAGATGTGGTTCGGCGACGGGGCTGCATCCATCCTCGTCGGGAACAGTGATGTGATCGCGGAGTTCAAAGGGAGCTATTCCGTTTCCTATGACTTCGTGGATCATTACCGCGGGTCCTGGACAGAGTATGACTACATGTGGGAGGAACGCTGGATCCGGGACGAGGGGTATTCCAAGATCATCCCCGAGGCGGTTTCAGGGCTTTTCAACAAGCTCTCCATCTCCATGGAGGACGTGGACACCTTCGTATTTCCGTGTTTTTTCAGGGCGGAACACCGCAAGATCGCCGGGAAACTGGGGGCCGTTCCCGAGAAGGTCGTGGACAACATGCACGAGGTGTGCGGGGAGACCGGAGCAGCCCATCCGTTTGTCATGCTTGTTTCAGCGCTTGAAAAGGCCAAACCCGGGGACCGTATCCTGGTTGCCGGTTTCGGCCAGGGGTGCGACGCCCTCTACTTCCGGGTGACCGACCATATCCAAAACCTCGGACCGCGCAGGGGAATCAACGGAAGTCTTGAAAATAAGAAAACCATTGACAACTACCCGAAGTTCCTAAAATTCAGGGACCTCATAAAGACAGAAACGGGCATCAGGGCGGAGGCCCCCACCCAGACCGCCATGACGGTCCTGTGGAGGAAAAGAAAGATGCTCACGGGTTTGATCGGGGGCAGGTGTACCAGGTGCGGGACCCCGCAGTTTCCCAAAATGGATATCTGCGTCAACCCGGAGTGCAACGCGCTCAACACCCAAGAGGACTATCCCTTCGCCGATGAACCGGCTTTTATCAAGAGCTTTACGGGTGACCTCCTGGCCGTATCCATTGATCCGCCCGCTGTCTACGGGATGATCCAGTTTGAAGAGGGTGGCCGGTTCATGGCCGATTTCACGGACTGTGAACTGGGAGATGTCCGGGTCGGACAGAAGGTCGGCCTTCAGTTCAGGAGGAGACTCGTGGACAGAACCCGGGGTTTTTCCGGGTATTTCTGGAAGGCCGTTCCAATTCCGGGCAGCGCTCCGGAAAGAAAGCCAAGGGAAGGCGTGCGATTTGACGGCAGGGTTGCCATCGTGACGGGAGCGGGAGCAGGATTGGGACGCATCTACGCCCTGGAACTGGCCAGGAGGGGCGCTAAGGTCGTGGTCAATGACCTGGGCGGGGCCAGGGATGGCGCCGGAGAAGGCTCCAAGGCCCCTGCAGACCAGGTGGTCGATGAAATCCTCGCCTTGGGGGGTGAGGCCGTCGCCAGCTACCAATCGGTCGTCACTCCGGAAGGAGGGCAGACCGTTGTGAATGCTGCGATTGAGGCCTTCGGCAGGGTGGATATCGTGATCAATAACGCCGGCATCTTGCGGGACAAGACCCTTGCCAAGATGGAGCCGGAGAACTGGGATGCGGTCATGGATGTCCATCTCAGGGGGGCCTACAACGTAACGAGACCGAGCCTGATCAGCATGCGGGAAAACAGGTACGGGCGCATCGTGCTGACCACTTCCGCGGCCGGGCTTTACGGCAATTTCGGGCAGGCCAACTACTCGGCCGCCAAGATGGGTCTGGTGGGTTTCATGAATACGCTGAAACTGGAGGGTGAAAAGCACAATATCAGGGTGAACACCGTCGCCCCCATGGCAGCCACAAGACTTACCGAGGATATCCTTCCCCCCGACCTCCTGGCGAAACTCAAACCCGAATTTGTGGCGCCGCTGGTGCTCTACTTCTGCTCTGATCAGTGCAAAGACTCAGGCCTCGTCATAAATGCGGGCATGGGCTACTTCAACCGTGCGGCTATTCTGACCGGGCAGGGAGCGGTCGTGGGGGGCGGGACCGCCATACCGACCCCGGACGATATCCACAGAAACTGGGAGGCAATCAATGACCTCGGAAAGGCCGCGGAGTACCCCAATTCCACGGCCGCCTTCGGCCCCATGCTTGAGGCGTTCGATCCAGGGAAAAAGAAATCGAACGGGGGGACCTCACCGGGCAGGCTCACGGTCAAGGCCATCTTCGACGGCCTTCCGGACGCCTTCCGGGCCGACAGGGCTGCCGGGATCGAGGTGGTGTTCCAGTTCGTCATCTCAGGTCCGGAGGGCGGTTCCTGGTATGCAGCCATACAGGAAGGCAGTTGTGAAGTGAGCGAGGGGACCCATGGCAATCCCACCAGTACCATCAAGATGGCCGACGTTGATTTCGTGAAGTTGATAAAGGGAGAGCTCAATGCCATGTCCGCCTTTACTTCCGGAAAACTCCGCGTTGAAGGGGACCTCATGAAATCCCAGCTCGTTGAAAAGCTGTTCAAGTTCTGACGGAGGAATGCATATGGCAACAGGTATCAGAGACAAGGTGGCGATCATCGGCATGGGCTGTACGCGCTTCGGTGAACGATGGGATGTGGGGGCCGAGGAACTGATGGTGGAGGCCTTCACCGAGTGCATGCAGGATGCCGGGATCGAAAGGGACGAGATCCAGGCGGCATGGCTTGCGACCTGCATGGAAGAGATCAGTGTGGGAAAAAGCGCTCTTCCCCTGTCAACTACGTTGCGATTGCCGTTTATCCCGGTAACCAGGACCGAAAACTTCTGCGCAAGCGGGACCGAGGCCTTCCGGGGGGCGGTCTACGCCGTGGCCTCCGGTGCCTATGACGTCGCACTGGCGCTCGGCGTTGAAAAGCTGAAGGATACCGGGTACGGAGGGCTGCCGAACCCCGGTTCGGACTGGGGATCACTGGCCTGGTTGTGGTGGCCGAACGTGACCGCACCCGGCGCATTCGCGCAGCTCGCCACCGCATACGCCGCGAAATACAATATCCAGGATGATGTCTTGAAAAGGGCCATGGCCCACGTATCAGTAAAAAGCCATGCAAACGGCACGCTCAACCCCAAGGCGCATCTCCGGAAGAAGGTGACCGAAGAACAGGTCATGGGAGCGCCTGTCATCGCACATCCCCTGGGCCTGTTTGATTGCTGCGGAGTAAGCGACGGGTCGGCCTGCGCCATCGTGACCACCGTCGAGAAGGCAAAGGCCATGGGCAGGAAGGACTTTGTCTCGGTGAAGGCCCTGCAGATCGCCTTGAGCAACGGGGAAGAGATGGGGTACAACAGGTGGGACGGAGATCACTTCATATCCGCCGACCGGTGCAGCACAAAGGCCTACGAAGAAGCCGGGATCAGGGACCCGAGAGAGGAAATTAGCATGATGGAGGTCCATGACTGCTTTTCCATCACCGAACTCGTGACCTACGAGGATCTCCACATTTCGGAACGGGGGCAGGCAGTGAAGGACATCATGAACGGATTCTATGACCGGGAGGGCCGAGGCGTCCCTTGCCAGGTGGACGGGGGGCTCAAATGTTTCGGTCATCCGATTGGGGCATCCGGACTGCGCATGCTGTACGAAATGTATCTCCAGCTGAACGGCAGGGCGGGCGAACGCCAGATCGACAACCCCAGATACGGACTCACCCACAACCTGGGAGGAGTGCCCTTCATGAACGTATGCAGCATTGCCATCATAGGAAAATACGGAGATTAGGGCTCGGGCTGGAGGCCCCAAATCCACCATCTAATTTGCGCATCATGAGTTTCACCGGGTGATTTGGCGAAATTCCTGATCATCAGCAAGGTATCAGATGCAAGGCGCCAAGGAGCGACGACTGAGTCGTATAAACAATACGACGCAAGGAGAAGCGAGCGAAGGCAACGCCGCAGATGATGCCTTGATGGTGGATCAGGGGAGGCTGCTTATGCTCGAGATCAGGCCGCTAATGAATTCGTCCGCGGAAGAGATCCTTGCCTTCAAGACCTGCTGCAGCTTCAATGCCTGGGATCAGAATCTCGAGATCATGGTGAAGAACAACGGCGACCGGCCGATCGTGGTCACGAGCTGTTTTGACCTCGAAAGAGATGAGGGGGTGAGACGCTTCGATACACTGCTGCCCAGCGGCAACCAGAGGATCGGACCCGGGCAGTTCATCTGCTTTTACTGCTTCATGGATGAGCAGGTATGGAATCAAGCGAAACGCATGGTCTTTTTCGATACTGAGGGGAACAGGTATCCCGTGTCCATCCTTTCTGAATGAAGGTGTCTTTGCCGTCACCCGGTACCGGTCCCGCGGGAAGGAGAAAAACATGGACGTGATCCAGTACAGCCAGGAACACAATATATTCAGAGACGCCGTCAGGAAATTCTTTGAAAAGGAAGTGACCCCCCATATTGAAGAATGGGAGGAGGCTGGTATTGTTCCCAGGAGCGTCTGGAAAAAGATGGGGGATCAGGGCTTCCTGTGCACCGATGTGGCTGAGGAATACGGCGGTGCGGGCGGTGACTTCCTCTATTCGGTCATCCTGACCGAGGAACTGGGGAAGACCGGATTTACCGGCCTGGCCGCGCCGCTCCACAGCGATATAATTGTCCCGTACATAACATCCTATGCCCCGGAAGAGCTCAAACAGAAGTACCTGCCCGGGTGCGTTTCAGGAGATATCATAACGGCCGTGGCCATGACGGAACCGAACACCGGGAGCGACTTGGCGGCCATCAGGACCGGCGCCGTTGAAGACGGGGACGACGTGGTCATCAACGGGCAGAAGACATTCATCAGCAGTGCTCTCAACTGCGACCTCGTGGTCCTGGCAGCCAGAGACCCTGCCATCGAAAATCCGTACCAGGCAATTGATCTCTACCTGGTGGAGGCGGATACTCCCGGTTTTGAGAAGGGAAAGAAGATACGGAAGGTGGGCTGGCACGCCCAGGACACTGGAGAGCTCTTCTTCAACGATTGCAGGGTCCCCAAGGCCAATCGGCTGGGACGGAAGGGGGGCGGCTTCCTCATGCTCATGGAAAAGCTCCAGCAGGAAAGGCTCATGTGCTCCATCATAGGCCAGGTGGCCGCTGAGCGGATGCTTGAAATGACCATAGCCTATTGCAAAGAGAGGACCGCCTTCGGCCGGCCCATCTCCAAGTTTCAGAATACTCAATTCAGGATCGTGGAAATGGCCACGGAGATAAAGCTGGGCAGGGCCTTTCTGAATCAATTGATCGTGGACCACATGGAGGGCAGGAACATCGTGGTGGATGTGTCCATGGCAAAGTACTGGATTTGTGAAATGGCCATGCGTGTGGCCGACGGGTGCGTGCAGCTCCACGGGGGATACGGCTACTGTGAGGAATATCCCATCGCGAGGGCCTGGAGAGACGCGCGGGTCCTGTCCATATTCGCGGGCACCAGTGAAATCATGAAGAATATCGCGGCCAAATTCATGGGTCTCTAGCCCTGATTTCTCATCGGGTCAGAGGAACCGGATTCCTTTGAAGAGGCCGCCGGGATTCACTTCCACAGCCTCTTTCATTTTAATGACGTAGTCGGGCCGCACCTCGTCCCGCCACCTTGGATAGCCTCCCTGCCAGACATAGAGAAGAAGGGCTTGAAACGATTCCCGCTTGAATCTGTATTCCCCGAAGCCCACCTCCTCTTTTCCCGGGTGCAGAAAGACAGGGATCTCTATCTGAACGGAGTAGTCCCTCATGAGTCCTTCGACCAGGTTCCTGGTCCTGTACCCATCGGGGTTCTGCTTAAAGTCTTCCTGTTGTTCCGGGAACGGGAATGATTTGTAAAGTTCGCCGATGAACCCGCCGAACCGGACACCGTGGATGGCCCCCATCAGGTCCCCGATATCTTCACGCCGGCGGATGTGAAACACCGGCCACCTCGTTTCAAGGAGTTGTTCGGCTTCCTCCCCGGCCAGAGAGGAAATCCACCCGCAGAAATCCGCAGCAAAGAAAAAGTAGTGCTCCAGCAGCAGCATGTCGGATTCAATGTTGAAAAATCCGAACGCGACGGTTCCGTGACTGATGGATTCAAAAGCGAGCGGCATGCTCTTTACCCTCCTTGCCCGGATTATCAGCCAACCCAAAGCACACGCAATAAAGTGCGTCGTTGCTGTCCAAGAGAGTGTTCTTATAGACCTTTAAGGCTATTGTATCATTTGGTCAAGTGCTTAGATCCGCTGTTTTGAATTCGCATAATCTACGGGTTCCAGTCAACGCTCCCGGGTAAGGACGCCGCCCGTAGGAGCAAGCTCCTGCTTGCGAACGCTTTCAGTCTACCCCGGGAAGTAGCCCGTGTAGGAGCGGCCTCCCGGCCGCGAACTGTGTTTCAATCCACGCCCCCGCATGGAGGGCGACGCGTTTTCGTAGGAACCCACGTTGGTATGAGTGGGTTTCAATCCACGCCCTCGCATGGAGGGCGACTTACCGGTGTAGAGGCCTGGAGAGGATATCCGCCAACCTTTTCCGGACGCCGGGAGATAATTTCTTGACCACGAGTATACGTTCCAGTGGATCCTTGATCATCTGCAAGGGACATTGTTCGAGGAATCGCAAAATCTCAGAGATCCACTGTCTTGTCGTGTTATTGGAGGGTGTGAGACCAAGCTCTTCGATGAGAATCTTCGCAATGGACGACCTGTCTTTCCAGCAGTCGAGGTGCCGGAGAATTTTCCTCTTGAGGTGCACCGCTTCTATATTTGCCGGAGGAGGCAGAGACGAGAGAAACCGAAACAGCGCCTGGAACGCGGCAGGATTCTCAAGAGCGATCATCGCGCCGAGGCTGGAAATGCCCGCATCACGTTCTCCTGAACGTCTACTCTCCAGTTGTTTCACATACTGGTCCATGGGCAAGGTTTTCCAGTCAATCCATCTCACCCTTTCTTCGAGCATGGCTCTCTCCAGTGTCTCAGGTGTCAGTTCCCCGCTCTCTCCCAGCCGGCGCAGCTCCTGCCCAAAAGGACTGTCGTCTTCGATCTCGATAATTTCCGATTCCTGAAAATCCGAACACGCGGGCCTATCGCCTACGAACTGCTTCTTCTCCAACAGCGACTGACAATGGTCCGGAATCAATCCTTCCAACAGCTCATCAATGAACGGATCAAACGCCTCATCGTTCAAGCAAATGCCGAATTCGGTTAGCTCTCCAAAGGGAAAAGGCAGAAAAGCGCTGCAATCGCTACAGACCTTCTTCATTCTATCTCCTTCTTGAGTCCCCTAAATAGGATGGGGTACGCAGTCGGGGCGGGGTCCATCGGCTACCATATATTGAGCCTGGTTTTCTTGAAAGGGCTCGTCTGGAGCAAGTCCTGACGGGAGGCATTCTTAGTAAATGTGCGGGAAAATATCAAGGATAGTTCTTTACCGCCCTCGGTGAGTTTAGAGCCTTTGAAATCCCCCGGCCCTTCTTTTATGCCAAAGGGAGGGAAGCTTGGAGGGAACGCGAGCGCTTTGATTCCTCATCCTCGTGTTATCGGATTTCCGAAAATGGACTCTGCAATCCGCTCAATGGAAACTCCAACGCCCATTCTCTCCATCCTTCCACTTCTTTTCAACTCTTGGCTCGACTCAAGCAAAGCACCAGAAAAGCGGAGTCGTTGTGTACGCTATTGACATAATGTAAAATATGTCTATAATGATGACATCATTCAACGGGAATGATGGAGGGTCTTAAATGGCGAAACATATCGGCGCAAGAGAAGCCAGGAGCAAGTTTTCAGACCTTATCGGAAGCGTTCGTTTCGGCAAGGAAGAGGTCATTGTAGAACGGTCCGGGAAACCCATGGCTGCTATGATCCCGATAGAGCTATATGAAAGGCTCGTTGCAGAAAAGCGTGCCCGTTTTGAAGTGCTGGATAGGATCCGTTCCCATTTCCCAGATATCCCGCCGGAAGAGATTGACAGCGATGTCGCCGACGCCGTCTCAAAAGTGAGGAGCGGGCGTGCTGCGAGTCGTTCTTGATACGAACGTTTTTATCAGCAGCCTTCTGAACAAGACCGGGGCACCGGCGCGGATACTGAACGCGTGGCGTGCCGGCGAGTATCTCCTGGTAACCTCGCCTCCAATTATAGACGAAATCAAAGCCGTCCTTGAGCTGCCGCGCATCAGGGAAAAGTACGCCTTGACCGACGAGGATATCCGACAGCTTTTAGATCTCCTTGAAAAAGACACCATCCTCGTTCCCGGCCTCTCGCATGTCAATAACGTCATCCCTCAGGATCCGACCGATCATATATTTCTGTCCGTTGCCCTTGATGCCGGAGCCGATGCCGTCGTCTCCGGAGACCGGCATCTCTTAAGCCTGAAGGCATTTGAGGGCATCCCGATCATGGCTGTACGGGAGTTTCTGGACCTTCTTGCAGAGCGGAAGATGCGCTGAGCCTCACTCATCCCTCTAATGCCCCCGGAGAATTCGACACCTCCGCCGCTTCAACGGCAAAAAGGTTGATTTCGACCACGGCGGATCTTGTTTCTAATGACCCTGGTTGCATGTTGCTTCGTGTGCGTCTATGAGGCATTTATCATTGAACGTCCGTAGGCATGGTGACTTCCGGGAACCGGTCAATTCCGCAAAGGATGGTTGTATTGCTTGAGTTGCTTGCGTAAATCGGATGGAGTATGCAGTCGGCGGGAATCATCGGCTACTATATATTCAGCCTGGTTTTTTTTGAAAGGGCTCATCCAGGACGAGTCCTACCTGGAGGTATTTTTAGTAAATCTACGGGAAAAATTCAAGAGCTTTTCTCTATCGCCCTCGGTGGGTTTAAGGTTTTCGAAATCCCTCCCGGCCTCCCTTTGCGAAAGGAAGGAGAGTGTGGTGACTATATCAGATCATTGAGGAATCGGTGAGCGGAGCAAATACGGATTCCCTCTTTAGTCATCAAATCCAAATCTTTTTCAAGCACAACCTGGACCGCCGACATGGCAGGGAAACGCCTCTTGAGATATCTCAGGGAAAGTGTGGGATCTCTTTCAGCGATCTTGCATTCGACGCATTGGACCGGCTTCCCGTTTTCCACAAGGACGAAGTCCACTTCTCTTTTGTCGACATCTCTGAAATACCGAAGCTCTATGTCTCTCCCTTCGGTATCCTGCAAATAGAAGCACCACTTCAGCAGGTGGCACGCCACGAGATTCTCAAAGCGAGCCCCCATATCACGGATAACGGTCCAATCAAGATGATAATGCTTGGTCTCTTTCTTTACGGCCCGAATCTTAGGTGCTCCGAAAGGATAGCTCGATGTAGCGGGAAATGTATTCGGCCATATTTTAATCTTTATCGTGAAATGGGCGCGATTAATTTACGATGCATGTTAATTTATGAGTAAAACAAAATCAAGACAATCTTCCATCGAGGATATTGACATCGCTAGGCCTGAAGGGCTTTGGTTCGTCTGAACGCCGCACATGAAAACACGGACAAGCAGAGATCTACGGCAAGAAAAAGCATCTGCCGGTGTTTGACACAGAGGGGTCAATAGTTTATGTTGATTGCATTGAGATCGTGGTTATATTTAGTTTTTTGGCATTTGAGATTGTGCTGATGTAAACACGCTCAATCGGGATATTGTTTCAGTGAAGGAGAAAAAATATGAAGGTAGAGAGTACAAACGGAATGTTCACGGGCGCGTCAAAATATGTCCTGG